>CAKZLS010000159.1 GCA_937127205.1 uncultured Rhodospirillales bacterium | reverse complement strand
GTGCGGCGCGTTGGCCACAAGCTCGCCGTGGCGGCTGAACACCGCGCAGGAAAAATCCAGGCGCTCCTTGATGTTCACCGAGTGGGCGGTGTTGGCCAAGGTCGCCCCCATCTGCTCGGCGATGGACATGAACAGGTTGTTGAACACCTCCAGCATGACCGGGTCGACGTGGGTGCCCACCGCTTCCAGTTTCGGTCGCTCCACCACGCGGCGCAAGATCAGGTGGTCGCGGACGGTCAACTCTGCCCGCCATCCGGGTTCCACCACCGTTGTCGCGTTGGCCTCGTTGATGATGGCGGGGCCGTCAACGGCGTTCCCCGGAACAAAGTCCGGGCGGTCAAACACCGGTGTCTGGTGCCAGTCGCCGCCGAAACAGACGTTTACATGGGCCAGCGGCGCGGACGGGGTCGGCGCATCATTGCCCGTCAATTCCGGATCGATGGCGGTTTCGGTTACGCCGATGGCTTCCACCGAGATCGCTTCCACGATCAGTTGCCGCTCCGCCATGGTGAAACCGAAACGCTGCTTGTGGAGGTCCTCGAACGCGGCGGTCATCTCCGCGAGCTCTCCGAAGCTTACCATTTGCGCCGTGTCGGTGCCTTCGTAGCGGAGGTGCACCTTTCGCAGTACATCGATGCTATCCGGCGCAACGCCTTGCCCCTCCACTTCGGTACGGGCATCGTCGGCCAGGGCATCGAGCCGGGTTTCCAGATCGGGGAGGGCGTCTTCAGCCGCCGGCGCCTCAATGGCTTGTTCACGCAAGGCCCGGATGTCCGCAAGACCCATGCCGTAGGCCGACAACACTCCGGCGTAGGGGTGGACCAGCACTTGGGTCATGCCCAGAGCGTCGGCTACCAGGCAGGCATGCTGACCGCCGGCGCCGCCGAAGCAGTTCAGGGTGTAGCGGGTAATGTCATATCCGCGTTGTACCGAGATCTGCTTGATAGCGTTGGCCATGTTTTCCACGGCGATTTTGAGGAAGCCGTCGGCCACGTCCTCGGGTTTGCGGGTCTCACCGGTAGCCTCCGCAATCTCCGCCGCGAGCGCGGCAAAGCGGCCTTCCACCGCGCCGTCGTCCAGCGGCTGGTCTGCGCCGGGCCCGAACACCCGGGGAAAGAACCGCGGCTGGATCTTGCCCAGCATGACGTTGCAGTCGGTGACGGTGAGCGGACCGCCACGGCGGTAACAGGCGGGTCCCGGATCGGCGCCGGCGGAGTCCGGTCCCACCCGGAAGCGGCTTCCGTCGAAGTGCAAGATGGAGCCGCCGCCGGCCGCTACCGTATGAATGCGCATCATCGGCGCCCGCATGCGCACGCCGGCTACCTGGGTTTCGAAGGCGCGTTCGTATTCGCCGTCATAGTGCGAGACATCGGTGGAGGTGCCGCCCATGTCGAAGCCGATCACCTGCCGAAACCCGGCCATTTCGGCGGTCCGTACCATGCCGACAACGCCGCCGGCCGGACCCGAGAGGATACTGTCCTTGCCCTGGAACAACCGCGCGTCGGTGAGCCCGCCGTTCGACTGCATGAACATCAGCCGGACGCCGCCAAGTTCGTCCGCGATGCCGTCCACGTACCGGCGCAAAATCGGCGACAGATAGGCGTCCACAACCGTGGTATCGCCGCGCGAAATCAGCTTCATCAGCGGGCTGACCTCGTGAGACGTGGAGATTTGGGTGAACCCCACATCGCGGGCGACGTCGGCGACCCGGCGTTCGTGGTCGGTGAACCGGTATCCGTGCATGAAGGCGATGGCTACCGAGCGGATGCCGGCGTCGAACGCCTGGTGCAGTGACACGCGCGCCGCCTTTTCGTCGAGTGGCGTTAGGATTGCACCCTCGGCATCCACCCGCTCGTCGATCTCCACCACCTGTTCGTACAGCAGCTCCGGCAGGACGATGTGGCGGTCGAACAGTCGGGGCCGGTTCTGGTAGCCGATGCGCAATGCGTCGGCGAAACCCTTGGTGACGGCCAGGACCGTACGGTCGCCCTTGCGCTCCAGCAGCGCGTTGGTTGCCACCGTTGTCCCCATCTTCACCGAATGGATCGACCTTGCCGGGATGGCTTCGCCGTCGGCAAGCCCGAGAGCTTCGCGAATGCCCTGGAGGGCAGCGTCCCGGTATTGCTCGGGGTTCTGCGACAGGAGTTTCTTGGTGACCTCGGATCCGTCCGGCCGCTTGGCCACCACGTCGGTGAACGTCCCGCCGCGGTCGATCCAGAACTGCCAGCCAGGGTCTACCGCGTCGGAATCCATTCGCCATCTCCGTATGTGGGACAGTTGTTATAGCGGTGGCGGCGGGGAGAGCAAATCAAGTCATGGCGCCGAATGATGCGTCCGGTCCGCGGACAATAGCGGTCAAGGGCGGATTGCGACGGCCACGAGCGGTAAGGGGGGGAGGGGGGGGTATAAAGCAAAAAGTCGATATCAACCCCCCGCACAGTAGATTTTGACCGTTAAGACCTTATC
>CAKZLS010000158.1 GCA_937127205.1 uncultured Rhodospirillales bacterium | reverse complement strand
GCCGCGCGCAGCCGCCGGGCATAGTCCGCCACAGGAGAAGCATCGTAGCCGGGTTCGAAGTACGCGGCGCGCTCTTCCGCAGACAGCCTGGGATCGAAGTCATCGGCATAGAGGTCGATCAGGTCCACCTCGTGGCCGCGCTCGATCAGCGTTTCCCGCACCGTCGCTGCAAGCGCGGCGCAATAGCTGTCCCCCAGGGGGTGGGCAAGGACGATCAGGGTTCGCTTCTCGGCCATCGGCAACGGTCCATGGTGACGCCTCTAAGGCCACGGAGAGTGCCGCGCCCGCTCCGAATGGGCAAGTGCTTGCCTGGCCGGTGCGCTCCGGCCTACCCGTAATCCTTTGCCGTATTCGGCAATACAGCATCCAAGAGTTTTGTGAACTTCATTCTCACGGCGTTTTCGACGACAACTCTGAAGACGTCGCCGTTTCTCGATTGGATGCTCAGCAACAATACCTCTCGCGGTGGTGGAGGTCGCTCGGGCGCACTACGCGAACGAAGCCACGCAATATACAAAAAGGGGATCGCGACCGTGATCACGACATATACACCTTGGCCACTTGATCTCATTGAATCAAAAGAGACCAAAATGAGAAAAATTAACGCCATAGCCAGGCCAATAGAATATTTGAAAAAATTCTTTATGTATTTTCCGCCACTTCCGGAGATCATCATTTTAGATAAATGAGTTGTCTTTATATTCTCTAGATTTATGGCTTTTCCCTTCTTTTTCCATACGCGGCCATCGTCACATCGATTGTACTTCTGAGCGACGATGATGTCGTCACCCATAAACAACAATGCGTCTTGGAGAACCGGCAGATATGCGCTTGCGCGCGGAAACCAACGGTCAATCAACGATGGCTTTCGGATCAGGCAGCAGGGTAAAATCCGGTCCAGGCAGCGCTCGGCCTGCCGCGCTTCATCGGTATTGTGCAAAACGGTCGTTATGTGCTCCCAATCCTCTTTGGCTGAGATAAGGTTTCCTTTGCGCAATTTGGCCTTAGCGGCCTCACACATCCGATCGATCGCCTCATTCCGTCGTATTTCTTGAAGGTCAGTCGCCTCACGCCGTCGTTTTTCCTGAAGATCGATCCCCTCTTTTCGCCGTTTTTCCCGGAGGATGTCATCCATTGCGTTCAAGTGCGTTCAGTCCGCTGGATTGTGATATCAACTCGCCCTGCTGGCTTACCTGGTGCGTGTTCGCACCGCTCGGATCAACGTATTGCATCGAAAAAGTTAAGGGTTGGGTTCCGCACACCGTGGCCTTCGGTGAAGAATGGCCGTGTCGTGTTCGCGGCCCCGATTGAAGAATTGAAATCCGCCGCTATGCCAACGCCCCCTGGTTGGCCGACGCATTCTGGAGCGTTCGGTATAGTGAGGCCGCCGACAACCAGATGATCGGCGTGGCAATGACGGCGGACAATAGCATTACCCACCAGCCCACCGGCTCCGACAACCTCATGACGGGGATGAACGCGATCCCAGACACTACGAAAAACGCGATCCACAGGAGGATGAAGTTTATCACCTTGCCGCGATATCCCTCGGTCAACTGTTGGGCTTGGCGGAAACCTTCCATGACACCGGTCTCGCGTTCGATCACAACGAAGTGCACGGGGAAGAAGCGCGCGGCGACGTAGATACCCGGCACAATCAACAGCACCAAGCCGACCCCGAACATGAGTCCGAACGCGATCATGGTGACCACATATCGCCAGAACACTTGCGGCTTCGCCAACAAGTCGCCGATTTTGGCCATTTTTCCGTCGACCGTGATGAGCCCCATCCACGCCATGCCCATTGAAATGCGTGCCGACACCAAGACGTTGAGCAAAAAGAAAACGGCAGTCAAAACGTAAGCAAATTCCGCGCTTCCGCCGCCTTCGCGCACCGAATGAGGGATCATTTCCGACCCCGTGCTCACGATCTCCGAAATGACTGTGCAAATAAGGCCGATGCCGATCCAAAACCATGCCCGGGCCTTGAACCAGGTCCAGCCCTCGCGGAATGCCGTTCCAATAATGATTGTACCCTTAGGCATGCTGACCCCCTTATAAATGGTTGAACATTATTGCATGAGGATATCTAAAAATGCGTGAACGCCGAGACGGGCCCGTGGTTCGTAGCGCCGGCGGGAAAACCGAGGGCCGGGTCGGGCACAACACGGCGTCCAGTGAAGGAACGCCGTGTCATGTTCCTCTCCCCGGTTTCAACAAACGCTAACCCAGTTA
>CAKZLS010000157.1 GCA_937127205.1 uncultured Rhodospirillales bacterium | reverse complement strand
TTCTCGTTGAGAAGAGAAAGGAACCCCCGAGGACGGCCAAGCCTTGCCTTAAGCGGGGCATACGAAACCCGCCATTGGATGGATCGGACACGGCCGCAACATCCACACAAAGCACGGCAATACGCAGCGCATCGGCCCCTAGCTGATGGCTCCCGGTTCGCATACCTCGCCCGGGCAGGCACCGCGCATATATCCGCCATTACATCTCGGGGCGGCGCAGCCGCTGCAATGCGCGTCCGCGACGGCGGCGGCATCCAGGATCGCGAGCTTGCCGACGATCTCGGCGACACGCAGCACATCAAGCTCTGCGGTGTTCTCGACCACGGCTCCGGTTTTCTCGATGTAGCGGCGGTTGCCAACGGCTTGATAGTTCCAGCCCTCGGCTTTCTTGAACAGGGCGCCAAGCTCCAAAATGGCGGCAAAATGACCGATGAGGTCGTCGCGGGGCGGCACGAACGGCACCACATCGAGATGATTCTCGAACGAGGTCTGCGAAATCGTCTTGTCGTAGGCGTCGGCGAACGCCTTATCCCGCGCCCGGGCCGAGGCGTAGGTGTTGACCGTGGGCGTCGGAAACGCGCTGTCGTTGTGAAACCGCATGGCCGCTAGGGTGGCCATGGCGCCGCCCTTGCTGTGGCCGGTGACATAAAGGGTGTTCGATCCGCTTGCCTTCAGCTGCGCCGCCGCTTTTTTCGCCACCATGTCCCAGATGGCATTCACCGAGTCGTCGAAACCGCTATGAACCTGCCCGGGCATACCGGGTACCGTCCTGGGCTCGGCGAAGAAGTCCTGCAGCCAGTCGAACAGCGCCGGCATATCGAACCCCGGCGGCAGGGTACCGCGAAAGGCGACGACTACGCCGTCGTCGGTGGTGCCCACCAAGGCCGCATCGATGTTGTGGTCCCCGCCACTGATGGCCACCGGCATGGCTGTGAAGCCGACCGCGTCGTAATAGGGCGCCGGCGGCGTGAACACGCCGGTGGTCGTGCTGATCCCGTAGGCGCACCGGCACGCACACATCAGCCGGCACTGCAGTGTCGAAGCCGTCATCGCTGGGATGTCCCCGGTGATGTCATCACCGACGATGGTGCCCACAGCGGCAAAGCAAGTTCAACTCTTATTTCGCGGTCGGACGGCCTATACCTTTGTTGTGCAACCGGTGGGGGGAGGGGGGGGGTTACGCAAAAAGTCCATATCAACCCCATGCACAGTAGATTTTGGTGTACGGTAACCCGCTCAAACGGTGCGGCCGGTTTCGGCACTGTTTCGCAGGGTACGATTTCTGTCAGTGCGCGTTGGTATTAGCCGGCCGCGGGCAACTCCAGCTCGGCACGAACGCCGCCGAGCGGGGATGGGGTCAGGTAGAGCCCTCCCTGGTAGAGTTCGGCGATATCCTGGACGATATGGAGGCCTAGACCACTTCCCGGAACAGTCTCGTCGAGCCGGCGGCCCCGTTTCAGCACGTCATTCATTTGATCTTCCGGAATGCCCGGGCCGTCGTCTTCGACGGCAATCAACAATTGTTCTCCAGATTTCTCGCCGGTGACGACGACCTGGCCGCGGGCCCACTTGCAGGCGTTATCCATCAGGTTACCCATCATCTCCTCGAGATCTTCGGCGTCGCCTTTGAACCACAGCCCGGCCATCGGACCAACGCGGATATCAAGCGCGCGGTCTCCGTAAAGACGCTGCATGGAAAAGCGGAGATCCTCCGCCGTTTTTTCCACTGACGCCCGCGTTCCAAGAACGGAACCGGAGCCGGCGATTCTGGCTTGAGACAAATGGCGCTCCACCAGCCCGGTCAGGACCGATACCTGGTCCCGCAACACCTTTCCGCTATCGCCCTTGACCTCCCGCGCTTCATTGCGGATGACGGTCAGCGGATTCCTGAGCCCGTGCGCCAGGTTTCCCGCCTGCGTTCGGAAGCGCCCCAGCACGGCGGCATTGTGATCGAGAACAGCATTCAATTCGTGCGCCACGGGCTGGACCTCGTCGGGAAATCCCGTGGGCAAGCGATCGCGGCCGCCGGTACGGATGTCCGAAAGCGCCTTTTGCATGGCACGCAACGGCCTGAGACCGAAGCGCACTTGTGCCAGCACCGCGCCCACCAAGCAGAGGCCGAGAACGCCGAGGGTGATTACCAGTTTCGAGGTGAACTCACGAACGTCGCCCGCGATGTCGGTGACCGGTCCGGCGACGACAAAGGTGAACGGCGTTTCAGCCTCGGGAAGGGTGATGTTCTGCACCAGCCCGCGAACCTCCTCGCCTCCGGGACCGGCAAAGCGCTGAATCGCCGGGCTGCCGTCGCGGTTGGGCTCGGCAATCCCGAGCCCGCGGCGCCATACTGACGCCGACTCGGCCACCACCTCGTTACCTCGCAGAATCTGCCAGTACCAGCCGGAATGGGGTCGGTTGAAGCGGGGGTCGGAGGGCACCCACGTCAGTTCCAACGTTCCCCGCAGCGATATCTCGCTCGCGGCTACCAATTCTTCCAGGTGATCGTAGAGTTGTGCGTCGAAGCGCCGTTCAATGTGGTCGCGGAAGAGAAGAACCAGCAGAAATCCGGCTGCCACCAGAGATCCGGCGACCCACACGATCGAACTCGCGATCAGCCGGAACGAAAGTGTGCTACGAGGTATTTGGGGGCGCATTGAGCTGATATCCCTGTCCTCGATGAGTCTTGATCAGCGAGGCGCCAAGCTTCTTTCTCAGCCGATTGACCAGCACTTCGATGACGTTGGAATCACGATCGAAATCTTGATCGTAGATGTGTTCCGTGAGCTCCGTCTTGGAAACGACCTTGCCTTGGTGATGCATCAGGTAGGAGAGCGTGCCGAACTCGAGAGCGGTCAGCTCGACGAGATCGCCTTTCAGCGTGACCCGGCTGGTGGATGTGTCGAGCTTGACCGGACCACACTCGAAGACCGCGCTGGCGTGCCCCGACGCACGACGGATCATCGCCTCGATGCGCGCCAGCAGTTCCTCCATCTCGAAAGGCTTGGCCAAGTAGTCGTCGGCGCCGGCACGCAAGCCCGTCACCTTTTCACGCCAACTGCCGCGCGCCGTCAGGATCAGGACGGGCATGCGGCGTCCAGCCTCGCGCCAGCGTCCGAGCACGGTGAGACCGTCCGCGATGGGAAGGCCGAGGTCCAGGATGACGGCATCGTAAGGCTCGGTGTCGCCCAGGAACTGGCCTTCCTCGCCATCGCGGGCGACATCGGCCGCATAGCCGTTCTTGCGCAGCGTCCTCTCGATCTGACGAGCAACGTGCTGGTCGTCTTCGACGACGAGAATCCTCATGCCGATCGCCTCAATCTACTCGTACTCGTGATCTCCGCCGCGCCGATGGCGCCGTTTCCGTCCCTGTCGTCCCTTCCAGTCCAGGAGCTCCAGCGTCTTGGCGTCATAGTCCAATTTTAGCACATGGCCGTGGGATGTCAGGAGCTTGGCCTCGTAGACCCAGATCCGGCCGCCCGGGCGCCATTCCTGTTCGATTTCCACCTCGAGGATGCGGCCGTTGAAATCCTCGCGGATCCGGGCAAGGAGTGCTTGCAGAGGGGCAACCTCACCGGCCCTCGGCGCCCGATCGTCGTCTCGGGCCGGTTCGTCCGCGCGTGTCCATGAGCTTGCCACCGGTGCGCTCAGCATAAGGGAAAGGGCGACGATAGTCCCCACCTTTCGAAGCGTATCAAGCGGGCCTCGCGGGCTCATTGGGTGGTGACCGATCTCATGATTGCGCGATACCCGCAATTTCTTGCGGAGCCATCCTCCGAAGGGGTCCGACACAGAGGTTCAAAAACATACTGGAGCCTATCCGATGGAAGCTGAAGCGAACCTTAAACGCGTTCTCAGCGTGGCTTCAGCCTCTCCCCTTTATGGTCTTCGCCAGCATTATCCCACTTTCGCAAATAAGGAGACCGCCATGAGCATTAGCCGCAGGACAGGAAACACTGCACGGACCGCCGCCGCCGTCGGCGTCATGACCGCGCTCAGCTTGATCGCGGGCATCGCCGGCTCGGCAATGGCCGCGGAGCAAGGCCAACTTGGCCAGCCAACGGCGCCAAACGAGATCGCCGGCCCCGGGCAATACCTGTCCATGGAACAAGTCGTCGCCCGACTCAAGGAACAGGGTTTCGAGGACATCTACGAGATCGAGCGCGAACACGGTGCCTACGAGGTCAAGGCCCGCACCCCTCGGGGCGGCACCGTCGAGTTCTATGTGGATCCTCGGACCGGCGACGTGCTTCGCCACTCGTTCGACGACTGAGGCGAGCGCGCTTATGGCCCGCCTTCAGGCCACACTCTAACAGAAAGGAAAAGAAAACCATGCGTACACATTTGTTGGCGACAACGGCACTCGCGCTCGCACTGCTGGTTCCCGCCGCCGCGAGCGCGCAATCGACGGGCGCCGATCAACCGACGATCTACGGAAGCCAGCTCATGACCCAGCAGGAGCGCCAGGAATACCGGCAGCGCATGCGCGGCGCGACTTCCACGGACGAGAAAGCGCAAATCCGCGCTGATCACCACCAGCGCATGCAGCAGCGGGCGCAACAAATGGGCAAGACCCTGCCCGACGAGCCGCCCGCTCGCGGCATGGGCGCGGGCCAGGGTCGCGGCCAGGGAAGCCAGGGAATGGGTCAAGGAATGGGCCCCGGCCAGGGGCGCGGCTCCGGCGGATGAGTGTCAGCGGTGCGCGGCGGCAAGATGCCGCCGCTTTCCGGTTAACCAAGGAGAAATATCATGCAGTCCGTTCCCGTTTGGGACTTTCCCACGCGCGTGTTCCATTGGGCGCTCGCCGTCGCCGTCATCGCCAGCTATCTGACCGGCGAAGAGGAAGGCATCTGGTTCGTCGTTCACACGGTCTCGGGATACACCGTGGCCTTGCTGCTGGTGTTCCGGCTCGTCTGGGGCTTCGCCGGCAGCGTCCATTCGCGTTTTTCCGACTTCACCTATTCGCCTGGCTCGGTGAAGACGTACGCGAAACAACTTCTCCGGTTCAATCCGCCGCGGTTCGTCGGCCACAATCCCCTGGGCGGCTGGATGGTATTCCTCATGCTAGTTGCCCTCGCGGGCACCGTCGTGACCGGATTGTTCTCCGGCGAAGACGACGGCGGCGCCGGTATCCTTTTGCCGTTGATCGCCGCTCCAGGCGGCGAAGGCCTGGCCGAGGTTCATGAGTTTTTCGCCAACGCCGTTGTTGCGCTGGCAGGGATCCACGTGCTTGCCGTGTTCTTGGACTGGTTCCTGACCAAGGAAAATCTGGTCAAGGCGATGATCACCGGCCGTAAGGATCTCGACGATACGGAAGTCGGCAATCAAAAGCCGTTGGTGGGCCGTTGGCGAGGCGTGGTTGCCGCATTTATCGTCGCTGCCCTTGGGGCCGTCCTGATTCAACAGACGGATTTCGCCGCCATAGCCAGCGGGGGCGCGGAGTCCGAGCACCATTCCGAGCGGGATGAACCCAACGACGATTGAATGGACGATCACGACACAGGCGACGGCGGCGTACGGGTGAAGGGGCTTATAACCGCCGTATTCGGCATGGCCGTGACCCGGTCTGGAAACGCCGGACCCCGAGGGGCGAATTCAACGCCCCTCTTTTGTTATTCAGGTCTATGCGGAGTGATTATATGTATGAGTGTCGCATAATCGCGTATCCTCGGGGAGGCAGCACTTGACGGATGTCTTTGTTTCCTATGCTGAGCCGGACAGACCGCTTGCCGAGGAATTGGCGATAAGGCTAGAGCAGCTTGGCCTCTCCGTGTTCGATAGCACAAAGATTGAGCCCGGCGGCAATTGGGAATCTACGATCGAGCAAGCGTTCCGAGACGCACGGTTGGTCGTTGTCCT
>CAKZLS010000156.1 GCA_937127205.1 uncultured Rhodospirillales bacterium | reverse complement strand
GCGGGACGAACATATCGGCTTCATCCACCATGTCTACGAGGCCCGCGACCGGTACGAAGCGGAGGCCGACCCGGCCATTCTAGGCGAATTGCTGTCTTTTCTCAAAGCGTGGTTCCGCAACCATGTTCTATGCAAGGACGTCGCCCTCAGGCGGTTCGCCGAAGTGGACCCGCGGGCAAACGAAGTGGCGGAGTCCTTCGGCCCCGGTCTCCGGGACATGGACTCCTCGCAGCCACTCAAACCGATTTTCGACACCGAGTCCTAAAGTAACTTTCCAAGCAATTGCTGAGAGCGCGCCCCGATCAGATCGGGGCGTACTTTAGGCGTCAACTTCTCCGAGCACGTACGGTTTGTATTTCATGTCCTTTTCCAAGACGTGCACCAGCAGCCAGTCGGACAAGAAATCGTAGAACGTCTCTATATCGAAGGAGTCCGGCCGATCCTCGAAGGTTTTCGTATATTCCCACAGCTTGCGCGCCAGATCCTGGTGAAGTTCGCGGTGATCCGCCAGATCGGGATAGCTGCATGATTCCATCAGTTTTTCTTCTCGTTCGAAGTGATACTCGGTGTAACGCAGCAATTCCTCGAGGACCTCACCCACCGATGCACGGTCGGCGCCGGCCAGCCTTAGAAAGTGCAGTTTGTTGAGCAGGTCGACGAGGTGTTTGTGGTCGTTATCGACGGCTTCGACGCCGACGCTCATGTTATCTCGCCAATGCAACAGTGCCATTCATCAATCCTCCCGCGGCCCGGTGTTTCCAAGCACGCGCCAACTCAATGGCCCGCAAATAACCCCACAAGCAAAGCATGTTGCGCCGCAATACGCCAGCGGCAAGCGGCGGGTTATTTTCAAGGTTTCACAAATAGACACCGAATTAACAAAATGTTTCAATCGCGCCGCCTTCGCGTTAATTGATTGAATGCCGGTCAAAGCACCAATCCTGTTCGATAAAGCGAAAAACGATGATCACCGCCACCGTCCTCGACCAAGCAACCGGCATCCGTCACGGATTTTTTACCCGACAGGGAGGTGTGAGCGAGGGGCCCTACGCATCGCTGAATTGCGGTCTCGGATCCGACGACCACCCCGACAGCGTCCGTGCCAATCGGGACCGTGCGATGGCGCGCCTGGGACAGAACGCGGCGGCGCTGGTCACCGGCTATCAAGTGCATTCGGCCCGAGTGGCTGTGGTCGACCGACCATGGTCCGCCGAACAGCGTCCGGAAGTGGACGCATTGGTAACGCGGACGCCGGGCGTCGCGTTGGGCATCCTTACCGCCGACTGTGCGCCGGTGCTGCTGGCGGACGCCGACGCCGGTGTGGTCGGCGCTGCCCACGCGGGGTGGCGCGGTGCTTGGTCCGGCGTGGTCGAAGCCACGCTGGCGGCAATGGTCAATCTGGGTGCGCGCCAATCGCGCATTTTGGCGGCAGTGGGGCCCTGCATCCATCAGGATTCTTACGAGGTAGGGCCCGAGTTCCAAGGCCAGATCACCGCCGGCGAGGCCGACGCGGCGCGCTTTTTCCGGCCGTCAACGCGCGACGGCCATTCGTTGTTTGATCTTCCGGGATACGTGGCGTCGCGTCTCGACGCGCTATCTCTAGCCGCTTTCGAGCAGTCGCCCGCCGATACGTGCGCCGACGAGGACCGCTTTTTCAGTTATCGGCGGGTCACCTTGAATGGCGGCGGCGACTACGGCCGCATGTTGTCGGCCATCGTGCTGGAAGGGTAGGGCTGGTGCGTATCACCATCGGGCGCAAGATCTTCGCCGTTGCCTGCATTCTGTTGCTGTTGATGCTGTGTTCGGCGCTGCTGTCCACCTGGAAGCTCCGTCAGGCCTCCAGCGAGGCCGATGCCGTCGCCCACAATTTCATGCCGCTGGCCAATCGGATCAGCAACATCCAGGCCCTCCTGCTTCAGCAAGAGATCCTCGTGCAGCGCATCCTGCACGATTTCGACGCGACCAAAGTTCATGGCCAAACCATTGATGAACACCTCGTGGAGTTCGAAGGCTATGGCGCGCGCGTGGACGAAGAGATCGCCGAAGCGGTGAAACTGGCGGAAATGGCGCTGGCGTCCGTCGGCGACGATATGGGCCGGTTGGAAATGGTCCAGGTTGTGTCGTTGATCCAGAATCTGGAGCAACAGCACCAGGAAATCCACGATCTTGTCTTGCGCACGGTGGATGCCCACCGCGCCGGCAAAAGCGAGGCCCTCGATCTGTTGATCGATCTGTTCGACACAGCCCAGTCCGGTTTCGACGATCTGGTTTCTTCCTTGGTCAACGAGGTGTTGGATTTCTCGAGAAGAAGTGCGCTTCATGTGGACAGCCACGAGCGCCTGGTCCTGACGTTCAACATCGTCGCAACCGCCATCGCCGTTCTTCTGGGGCTGGTGTTCGCGGCCGTTCTCACCCGCAGTGTGGTGCGGCCGGTCCATGCCTTGCGCGATGGCACCCGGGCCATCGAAACCGGCGATCTTAGCCAGGATATCCCGGTAACAACCAACGACGAGATCGCCGATCTGACCCGGGCGTTCAACCGGATGCAGGAAGGGCTCCGGGCCAGCGGCCGCACCAAGGCCATGTTCGGAAAGTACTTGGATCCGCGTGTGGTCGAGGCCATGTTGGCCGAAGATCAGGAGCAGCAATCGCTGGTGGCGGGTGAGAACAAGCAGGTGACCGTGTTCTTCTCCGACATCGCCGGGTTTACCCCCATCGGCGAGCGACTATCGTCGGTGGGCGTGGTCCGCTTGATCAATGAATATCTCTCCCTGGCGAGCGCTCCGATCGTTGAGAACCGTGGCGTCATCGACAAGTACATCGGCGACGAAGTGATGGCGTTTTGGTGCGAGCCGTTCGTCGACGCCGGCAATGAAGCGAGTCTCGCGTGCCGCGCGGCTCTCGCTCAATTCGATCAATTGGATGTGCTCCGGCAGCGATTGCCGGCCGTTACCGGGCTGCGCAGGGATTTGCCGGAGGTCCACATCCGGGTGGGATTGGCGAGCGGCGAGGCTCTGGTCGGCTCCATCGGCTCGGACTATGCCCGAAACTTCACGGTCATGGGCGACACCGTCAATCTGGGATCCCGGCTGGAGAGCGCCAACAAGGTCTATGGCACGAGGATCCTGATGTGCGAGCAAACCCGGATCGCGGCCGGCGATGCAGTGGAGACGCGGGAAATCGACGTCATAACCGTGGCGGGCAAGAGCGAACCCATGCGGGTGTTCGAGCTGTTGTCGCTGGCCGGCGATCTATCGGCGGCGCACGCAGCCGCCCGCGCGGCTTTCGAGACGGCGTTGGCCGCCTATCGTGCGCGCGATTGGGCTGCCGCCGAGGCCGGGTTCACGGCCTGCTTGGACCATGACCGCGACGACGGGCCGGCACGCGTCTTCCTGGAGCGAGTGAAAAGCCTAAGTGCGATACCACCGTCGGACGATTGGGATGGGGTCTGGCGGCTCCACGAAAAAGGTAATCTGTAGGAATCACTCATGGCATTGCATTTTTCGGAACAGGAACTCGCCGAGCGGCGCGCTCGCGCCTGCGCGGCGATGGCTGAACACGATCTCGACGGTCTGCTGATTTTCCGCCAGGAGAGCATGTATTACCTCACCGGCTATGACACCTTCGGCTACGTGTTCTTCCAGTGTTTGTACCTGAGCGCCGACGGCGAAATGACGCTCCTAACCCGGGCGCCCGATCTTCGCCAGGCGCAACACACCTCGGTGATCGACGATATCCGTGTCTGGGTGGACGGACCCGACGTTGAGCCGGCCCACGTGCTTCGCGACATCCTGGCCAACCAAGGATGCGCCGGCCGGAGGCTCGGCGTGGAATGGGAGGCCTATGGCCTGACCGGGCGCAACGGGCTTCGGCTGGTCGAAGCCCTGGAATACTTCTGCGTGACCGAGGATGCGTCGGAGCTGATCAGCCGCCTGCGCTTAATCAAGAGCCCGGCGGAGATGGCCTACGTACGCCGGGCGGCGGAACTGGCGGACGAAGCTTACGAGACGGCCGTGGGACTGACCGCTGCCGGAGCATCGGAGGCCGACATTCTCGCCGCCATGCAGGGGGCGGTTTTCAGGGGCGGGGGCGATTACCCAGGCAATGAGTTCATTATCGGATCGGGACCGGACGCCCTGCTTTGCCGTTACAAGAGCGGCCGGCGGTGCCTTGATGCCGACGACCAGTTGACGCTGGAATGGGCGGGAACGTTCCGGCATTATCACGCCTGCCTGATGCGAACGTTCGTGGTCGGGCGGCTGGACCCGGCGCAGCGCGCCATGTTCGATGCCGCCTCGGACGCGCTTGGTGCCGCTATCGACGCGCTCCGCCCCGGGCGCGCGCTCGGCGACGTCTTCGATGCCCATGCCCGCACCCTCGATGATGCCGGTTTCGGCGCGCATCGCATGAACGCTTGCGGATATAGTTTGGGAACCACGTTCTCGCCCAACTGGATGGATTGGCCCATGCTGTATCACGGATGCCCGGAAAAGGCGGCGCTGGGCATGGTGTTTTTCATCCATATCATTATCTTTGATTGTGGGTCTGGGCTGGCGATGACATTAGGCCAGACGCTGGAAGTGACGGAAACGGGGGCGGTTCCTCTGACCAAGGCGCCGCTCAGTTTGGTGGTGAAATAGCGCCGATGCCGCACATTATTATGCTGGTAGCCTTCTTCTTCCTGGCTATGGTTGCGACCTGCGCCATTATGTGAATACAGCGGCCCGCAATATTTATCAGCGCGTGCGCGTTTAAACCGGTTTGCAAGTCGAACAATAGGTTGTTACATTCCGCCCGCCCGTCGCTGGGCGGCGTCCGGATTGCGGGTGCGCAGCGTTGCCGCCGAGACCATGAACTGAGCGTTCGAAGGCCCTAGTCATCACATTATGAAAATCGTCGCCTGTAACAGTAATCGCGCGCTGGCCGAGGCCATTTCCGCGTATCTCAACTTGCCGTTGGCGAAAGCGAGCATCCGCCGCTTTCCCGATATGGAAGTGTTTGTCGAGATTCTCGAAAACATGCGCGGCGAGGATGTCTTCGTCGTTCAGTCGACGTCGTATCCGACCAACGACAACCTGATGGAGCTGTTGATCACGCTGGATGCGCTTCGGCGCGGGTCGGCGCGGCGCATCACCGCCGTCATGCCGTATTTCGGTTATGGCCGTCAGGACCGGAAGTCGGGGCCGAGAACACCCATTTCGTCGAAGCTGGTGGCCAACCTGATCACCGTGGCGGGCGCCGACCGGGTGCTGACCATGGACCTTCACGCCGGACAGATTCAGGGTTTTTTCGACATTCCGCTGGACAATCTGGCCGCGGCGCCGGTGTTCTTCAAGGACATGGAGCAACGCTTCAACGCCGACGACATGATGGTGGTGTCGCCGGACATCGGCGGTGTATTCCGGGCAAGGTTGATCGCCAAACGGTTCGACAGCGATCTGGCGATCATCGACAAGCGCCGGGAGAAGGCGGGGGTTTCCGAGGTGATGCACATCATTGGCGATGTTCGGGACCGGCGTTGCATTCTCATCGACGACATCGTCGATTCCGCCGGAACGCTGTGTAATGCCGCGGCGGCGCTGATGGAAGAGGGCGCCACCTCGGTTTCCGCATATTGCGCCCACGGCGTGCTCTCGGGCGGGGCCGTGGCCCGGGTGAGTTCGTCGCCGCTCGAAAATCTGATTATCACCGACAGCATCGCCGCCACCGAGGCGGTTCGGGTATCCCACAACGTTCAGCAGCTGACCGTCGCGCCGTTGATTGCCGAAGCCATGCGGCGCATCAGTGAGGAAACATCGGTTTCCAGTCTGTTCGACTAGACAAAAGTTCGCTACATAGGCGCCCTTCGCCGGTGTTTGCCGAGACCGGAGGCGTTGAAAAGGAGAAGACGTTAATGACCGATATCATCACCATCGCCGCCGCCAAGCGCGATCGCGTCGGGAAGGGCGGAGCCCGCGAAACCCGCCGCGCCGGACGCGTCCCGGCAATCATCTATGGCCGAGACGCCGAGCCGACGGCCGTATCCTTGGATGGCTTGGAGCTGTTCAAGCAGGTACGCGGCGGCGGATTTTTCTCCAATGTGTACGAGATCGACGTGGAGGGCGATAAACACAAGGTGCTGGCCCGCGATCTGCAGCGTCATCCGGTGAGCGGCGCGGCCCTGCACGTGGACTTCATGCGGTTCAGCGCGTCCACCCGGGTCAACGTAGACGTGGCCATCGTGTTCGAGAACGAAGAAGAGGCGCCCGGTCTGAAGCATGGCGGCGTGCTTAATATCGTCAGCCACACGGTGCCGCTAATCTGCAGCCCGAGCGAAATTCCGCAAAGCCTGACGGTGGATCTGACCGGTCTCGATATTGGCGACGTCATCCACATCGGCAGTCTGACCATTCCGGAAAGCGCCGAACTGGACATCGCGGATCCGGAAACCACCATCGCCACCATCGCGGCGCCCACGGTCGCCACCGCCGAAGACGAAGAAGCCGATGCCGAGGCTGCCGAGGGCGAGGCCGAGGAAGGCGCGGAAGCGGGCGAGGAAAAAGGCGAGGAGGAGTAATCCTTCTTATCGCCTATGTCTTCGGATCGGCTTTTGGTGGTGGGTCTCGGCAATCCGGGGCCCGGGTATGCGGCGAACCGTCACAACATCGGATTTATGGCCGTCGATGCCATTGCCGAGCATCACGGCCTCGGTCCCTACCGCTCGCGCTTTCAAGGAGAGGCGGCCGAAGGGACGGTGTCCGGCCGCAAGGTGCTGATTCTCAAGCCCATGACCTACATGAACAATTCGGGCCGCGCGGTGGCCGCGGCCGCGCGATTTTATAAAATTGAACCGGAAGACATGATTGTGTTTCACGACGAGCTGGACCTGGCCGCCGGCAAGATGAGGATCAAGAACGGCGGCGGACACGCGGGGCACAATGGTCTCAGGAGCATCCACGCGTATGTGGGCGCCGACTACGGACGGGTCCGTCTTGGCATCGGCCATCCCGGCGACAAGGACCGCGTGACCGGGCACGTGCTGCAGGATTTTGCCAAGGCCGACCGCATCTGGTTGGAGCCCATGCTCGATGCCATCGGCCGGGAGTTCCCATACCTCGTTCGCGGCGATGGCGGCGCGTTCATGAGCAAGGTGGCGCTCGCCGTCAATCCGCCAAAGCCCAAACGGCCGAAGCCCGAAGACTCCAATCCCCCGGAGAATTCCGATGGGGTTTAATCTCGGGATCGTCGGGCTTCCCAATGTGGGCAAATCGACGCTGTTCAACGCGCTGACGTCCACCGCGGCGGCGCAGACGGCGAATTTTCCGTTCTGCACCATCGAGCCCAATGTGGGGCGGGTCGCCGTTCCCGACCCGCGCCTCGAAAAGATCTCGGCCATCGCCAAATCGCAAAAGATCACGCCGACGCAATTGGAGTTCGTGGACATCGCCGGGCTGGTGAAGGGCGCGAGCCAAGGCGAGGGGCTCGGCAACCAGTTCCTGTCCCACATCCGCGAAGTCGACGCGGTGATCCATCTGGTGCGCTGCTTCGCCGACGAAGAAGTGTCCCACGTATCGGGGACCGTTAACCCGCTGGACGATGCCGAAATCATCGAGACGGAGCTGCTGGTCGCCGATCTGGACAGCGTGGAGCGCCGTGTGCCCTCGCTGGAAAAAAAGGCGCGGGGCGGTGACCGTGAAGCCAAAGATCTGCTGCCGCTGATGGAACGCGTTCTGGCCGGGTTGCGCGAGGGACGCCCGGCCCGCGAGACCGAGGTCTCCGCCGACGAGCGGAAAGCCTTCCGCGGACTGCAATTACTGACGTCCAAACCGCTGCTGTACGTCTGTAACGTGGAAGAAGACTCCGCCGCCACCGGCAACGCGCTGAGCGAGGCGGTGGCCGTGCGTGCGGCGGAGACGGGCGCAGAAACTGCAGTCATCTCGGCGCGCATCGAGGCCGAAGTCGCCGAGTTGGAGGATCCGGAGGAGCGGGGCTCCTACCTTGAGAGTCTGGGTCTCGAAGAAACCGGGTTGGCCAAGGTGATCCACGCCGGCTATAGGCTGCTCGATCAGATCACATTTTTTACTGCCGGGCCGAAGGAAACTCGCGCCTGGACGGTAAAGCGCGGTGCCGCCGCGCCGGAAGCGGCGGGTGCCATCCATACCGACTTCGAACGCGGCTTCATCCGTGCCGAAACCATCGCCTACGAAGACTTCGTCGAGCTGGGCGGTGAGCAAGCGGCGAAGGAAGCCGGCAAGATGCGCTCCGAAGGCCGCGACTACACGGTCAAGGACGGCGACGTCATTCTGTTCCGCTTCAACGTTTGACCGTCGGCATCGAGGCCGGCGCGATCAGGCCGCGGCGGCGGATTCCATTTCCGAGATGGCGTCGGCCATGGCGACCACCCGCTTGGCGCTTTCCACGTGCAGGTTTTCG
>CAKZLS010000155.1 GCA_937127205.1 uncultured Rhodospirillales bacterium | reverse complement strand
GGAAAGGTCGATGACGGCGGCCCCGGCGCCCCTGCACTACGACAACGCGGATCTGCGCCGCATTCTCCGTGACTGCCGCACCATCGCCATGGTGGGCGCGTCATCCAACTGGGTTCGGCCCTCCAACTTCGCAATGAAATATCTACGTGGCAAAGGTTATCGGGTCATTCCGGTGAACCCGAAAGACGCCGGAAAGACCTTACATGGCGAAACCGTCCACGCGCGGCTCGCGGACATCCCCGGTCCCGTGGATATGGTGGATATCTTTCGCAACGACGAAGCCGCGGGCGCCGCCACCGATGAGGCAATTGCCCTTGCCGATCGTTTGGGGATCAAGGTGGTATGGATGCAACTGCACATCCGCAACCAGGACGCCGCCGAGCGCGCCGAGGCCGCCGGCTTGGAGGTGATCATGGATCGCTGTATCAAGATCGAATATGGCCGATTGTTCGGTGAAATCGGCTGGTCCGGCGTCAATTCCCGCATCATCTCTGCCAAACGTCCGATCCTTCACCCATGACCGGCGAACCGCCAGACACTCCCCGCGAAGAAGACACGCCTGAGGCCGGGCCGCGTGACAGTGAGGATTTCGGGTTTGAAACCCGAGCCGTCCATGCCGGAGCCCGCCCTGATCCGCTGACCGGTGCCCGGAACACGCCCATCTATCAAACCGCCGGCTACGTCTTCGAGGACGTGGAGCACGCCGCCGACCTGTTCAATCTGCAAACCTTCGGTTTCATTTACTCCCGGCTGACCAATCCCACGGTCGCCGTCCTGGAAGAGAGAATCGCCAATCTCGAAAACGGCCGGGCCGCGGTGTGCGCGGCCTCCGGTCACGCGGCGCAGTTTCTGACCTTTTTCACACTCCTGGAACCGGGTGATGAATTCGTCGCATCCCGCAATCTTTACGGCGGATCCATTACCCAGCTCGGGCTGAGCTTCAAGCGCTTGGGATGGACCTGCCACTTTGTCGATCCGAAGGATCCGGAAAATTTTCGCAGGGCGCTGACTCCTCGTTGCAAGGCCATTTTTCTTGAGCAACTGGCCAACCCCAGCGGCATCGTGGTCGACGTCGAGCCCATCGCCGACATTGCCCACAAAGCCGGTATTCCGTTGATCGTGGATAACACCGTCCCGACCCCCTATTTGTTCCGGCCATTCGAATGGGGCGCCGACATCGCCGTTCATTCCACCACCAAGTTTCTCGGCGGGCACGGTTTGGCGCTAGGCGGCGCGGTGGTGGAATCCGGCCGATTCGATTGGGGGCAAAACGACAAATTTCCCGGAATGGTGAAACCCGAACCCGCCTATCACGGGCTGGTTTTTCACGAAACCTTCGGCGACTTCGGCTTCACCACTAAGGCTCGGGCAGTGGCGCTCAGGGATTTTGGACCAGCCCTGTCTCCCGCCAATGCTCTTTATACGATCACTGGGATCGAAACGCTGCCGCTGCGCATGGAGCGTCATGTCCGAAACGCTCGGGCGGTAGCTGAGTTTCTTGAGGGTCACCCGGCCGTGGCTTGGGTCTCCTACGCCGGTCTGACGTCCAGCCCGTACTACCAATTGGCCAGCAAGTACCTCCCCAGAGGCGCCGGCGCCGTTTTCACGTTCGGGCTCCGGGGCGGGTTCGAGGCCGGTGTCAAACTGGTTGAAGCCGTCGAGCTGTTCTCCCACCTTGCCAACATTGGTGACACCCGCTCGCTCATTCTCCATCCCGCATCCACGACCCACCGCCAACTGACCGAGGAACAGCAATTCGCGTCGGGGGCGGGACCGGAGGTGATTCGCCTTTCCGTTGGGATCGAGAGCGTCGACGACCTGATCCGGGATCTGGAAAAAGGCCTGGCGATCAGTCGGTCCTGACGCCCTATTCGGCCGCTACGGGCGCCCTTGCGCGAGACTCCGACGGCAGCAACAACGTGGCGGCGACTCCGACGGCGGCGATGGCTCCGAGCACCATGAAGAGCCACGCGAAACCGCCAGTCTGGTCATATAGCACACCTTCGAGTTTCACCCCTAATCCACTGATTCCAAAAGCAAGTATAAACTTGAGCCCGAATGCCAAACCGCGCCAATTGCTCGGGGCATAGCGCGCGACGAGACTATTCTCTGCCGGCAGCGAACCGACATTTACCGATACCATCACCATGGCAACCACCACCAGAGCGGCGCCGCTGACCGCCGATGCAAGCATCAGCAAAGGCACCTGGAGGATAAAGCAGCTAAGGTAGACATATTTGAGTGGATAGCGGTCGGCGAGATGGCCAGCCAGGA
Source organism: uncultured Rhodospirillales bacterium (assembly GCA_937127205.1). GTDB lineage: Bacteria > Pseudomonadota > Alphaproteobacteria > Rhodospirillales > Defluviicoccaceae > CAKZLS01. The sequence continues at coordinate 6,127 of CAKZLS010000155.1, read as the reverse complement.
TCTGCAACCCGCCGGCCGTAAAGTAGACGGTGGCGACAAACACCGAAACGCCGAACACTCCGTCACTAAGAAAGTCGGCTAAGCGTTCGGAGAACACCTTGGGCAGAGCTGGCTGAGTAGCCTGATAGATCAGTCCCGTGCACAGCAAAGTGACGACGAGGACGGAAACGGCGCGGACCGCGTCCTTTCGAGACGCCGGCGGAAGCGGAAGCGCATCGTGCTTGGTTTCCACCACCAGGCCGCGGGCCATCATCCAGTAGAACACAACACCGGTGCCAACGATCAGCAAGCCGGGGACAAGAAAAGCCGCCCGCCAGCCCGAGACCTCGATCAGGCCACCGGCGATCAACGCGGCCGCCGCCGGACCAATGCCACCGAAAACACCGTTGATCCCCAGGGCCTTACCGCGCGCCCTGGCATTTCGGACGAGCCAGGCAATACCCACGGGATGATAAATGGAGGCAAACAAACCAGTAACAGCCAACCAAAGCCCGATTTGAAACGGGCTAACCGCCACCGCAGTCATGACCATCCCGCCGCCAGTGCCAATAAAGAACAACCCGACCATGCCGGTAGAACTCCACCGATCTCCCAGCCAGCCGGCCAATGGCGCGGCAACACCGAACAACACGTTGCCAACGACAATGAGGCCGACGACCTGGCCGTGCGTCAATCCTAGATCTTTCTCGAGCGTGAGAGCGGCCACGTAGAAGATGGGCGCAAACATATGTGAGTAGGCGTGCCCCAAGCACGAGAAGCCCAGCGACAATTGCGACGAAGGTGGCGTCTTATGCCTTGTCATGCTCTTGCGTATACCCTAAGCGGGTGCAATACATTCGGCTGCGAATCTGTTACAATTGCAACCGAGTTGTTTTTTGCCCGTTCCGTTTTCAAGCTGGGCGCGCGCAAACCGTAAGACTTTGACCAACAAACAAATACACGGCACGACTACTAAGTTGTTTTGCAAAAAAAGGCAGTATACGTTAATTGGGTTTAATGAACGCCGCTACGCAGTCAGGCGTGCGTTATCGTGTTTTGTACAACTTGGCATAGTCTCGGGAATATGAGAAATCCTCTTAAAGATGAAGGCCCCGACCCCATAGACAAGTACGTTGGCTCTCGTATTAAGGGCAAGCGGACGGGACTAAGAATCAGTCAGGGGAATCTGGGAAGCGCGATTGGCGTCACGTTCCAACAGATCCAGAAATACGAGAGCGGCGCGAATCGGGTCGGCTCCAGTAACCTCTACAAGATTTCCAAGGCTTTGGGAGTGGACGTATCGTTCTTTTTCGAGGGTGTCGAAGCGCAACTGGAAATGGCTGAGTCGGCGGCGGCCATGGGCATGTCCGACCAGCCCATGGTCAAGCTCGAGATGGAGCCCATGAACTCGCGCCACGCGTCCGAGCTTGCACATAATTATTTCCGCATTGCCGACCCTCAAGTTCGCAAGCGGCTGTTTTATTTGGTGCGCGCTCTCGTCGGTGACGAGTCACCCGACGGCGATGCCGATACCGACGAGGACATCAATCTCGAAGACGACGATACCTCGATGAAAAATCCCTACAGCACAGGGAACTCCGAGGACGAGTGAGGTCCCGGCCCTTAACGAACGTTGGCGCGCGCCACTTTGACGCATTGGGGCTGCATGTCCACCAAGCCCCAGCCGAAGGTGTCGTCCCGGCCGGCATCTCCGAGGTCCACGACCTTGCCCCGCAGGGTTTTGCGAATCGCGTCAGGATCTCTCGGGTGACCGCGAGATATGACGAGACCCGTAAGGACGCTTACGTAGGGACTGGCGAATGACGTTCCGCTTTGGTATTGCCCGCCACCGGGAATAGCGGTCCAAACGCGAACGCCGGGAGCGGAAAAATCAATGTATTTGCCACTGTTGGCAAATTCGTAGATTCGCCTGTCGGCGTCAACCGCGGTCACGGCAATGACATCACTGTACGCGGCTGGGTAGGCGGGACGTTTAGCCGTTCCCCAATTTCCGGCGGCGGCGACGAGCACTAAGCCCTTCGCTCGCGCCGTTTCTACCACCTGGCGCACCACTTTATTCTTGGATCCCGCAATGCTCATGTTGACGACGTCGACTTTTTGCTCGGCCATCCAATCGATTGCCTCAAGCAGCCCCCGCGCGCTGGCTGTGACCTTACGATTCGTGCTGAACTGAAAAATATTGGCAGCGCTCAGGCGTGCGCCTGGTAGCAGCCCCCCCCACCCCTTTCCGGGTTGAGGTTTTCCCACCATCATTGCAGCAATAGCAGTGCCATGGTTCGCTGGGCCGGGCCGCCGTCCTGATTGGAGAAACGAGCGGTATTCAATATCGGTCCCCGCCAGGGCCGGGTGGGAAGGCTGTACGCCAGCGTCAATCATGCCGAGGTGGACACCAGCACCACAATTCTTCGGGACTCCCGGCCAACCAATCAACATCCGGGCATAGCTCTCGGGGAAAGCCCCGCCCCGGCTTAGTTCGTAGAGCGTATTCGCGTCTGTAGTGGCCCCGGGAAATTGCTGGCGCAGCCGCTGCACGGCACTGGTGACCGATACATTCGCCGGCGTCACCAGCCGAAGCACTTTCATGTCGAGAGACCGAAGTTGCAGCATACCTCCCACTTCAAACCCTTGAGAAACCACAAGGTTTTCGAAGTTGGCCGGTGGATTGGCAACAAGGAGTTCTCCCGGCGCATAATTCGCAGCGCCTGTTCCGGCGGAGATTTCGTTAAAGGAAGTACCGCCGGATTGCGCTGCTCTGCGTGTGCCCATGCCGATGCCTTCCGGCTGCTTGGCGTGGGTAACGCCCGCGCGCCCTGCGCCGGAATGAGATCGAGCACCGGTGATATTATCCCCGATAGGGCTTGGGGAGGTTGCCTTCGCCCGTCCACCGAAAACTCTCGCCTTGTCAGCGCGTGCACCCGGTTTGGACGCCACCTCGAGGGAAATTTCTTCAGGCCCGGTCTGGGTCATATACAGAAAACTGCCGGCCGCGACGGAAACAGCCAAAACGCCAGCAAAAATCATGACAATGCGCATCTAGCAACCCCTTCATCCACTTCGATGAAACAAAACGCTACACGATTGCGGTGAAGAGAAATTTAATGGATGCCGGAGATCACCAAATTTGTCTTTCGCAATACGCTAAACTAAAAGTTGATCCCACCGTCGGCGCTGCTATCCTTTGCCCGGCTTTGCCCTTCTTGACCTTCGGTCCGAAATCTTGAACGGAATTTTCTTCGCCATCGTCCTAATCGCCTTCGTGGTTGCCGGTTACCGGCAAATTGCGGAACCGGTGGTCGGTCCCGATCAGATTGAACCGATGCAGGTTCTGGCCACGGCGGTGGTCGACAGCGCAGCCAGTTCGGTGACCCTCGCCATCGGCCTGATCGGGGTCATGACCCTGTTTCTCGGTCTGATGAAAGTGGCCGAGGCCGGGGGGCTGCTGGTTATCATCGCACGCTTGGTGCGGCCGCTGATGCAGCGACTATTCCCCGAAGTTCCCGCCGATCATCCGGCAATGGGCGCTATGATCCTCAATATGTCGGCCAACGTGCTGGGTCTTGGAAATGCCGCGACTCCGTTCGGCATTCGCGCCATGCAGGAACTTGACAAACTCAACCCGGTCAAAGGGACGGCCACCAATGCCATGGCACTGTTTCTCGCTATCAACACGTCCAGCGTCACTTTGCTGCCTACCGGGGTTATCGCCTTGCGCGCCGCCGCCGGTTCCGCGGACCCCGCCGGCATCATGCCTACCACGCTGTTCGCAACGATTTGCTCGACCACAGTCGCCATCGTCATGGCCAAGCTGTGTCAGCGTTTCTGGACGACGACGCCCACAGCACCTGTAGACACGACTGCGCCTCCAACAGCTCCCAATGAGTCCGGTGCTTCTGAACCTCCGGCCACAGAAATTGACGATAACGCGGTGGTAGAAACCGCTCAAGGCTATCCGGTTTGGGTTTCGGTCATGGCACTGGCCGGGATCGCAGCGCTTGTTCCACTGACTTTGGCTTACGGAAAGACGATTGCACCTTGGATCATTCCTGGCCTCATCGTGGGCCTGCTCGGTTTCGGCGTTGCACGTCGGGTGGCGGTCTACGAGGTTTTCGTCGACGGCGCGCGTGATGGTTTCCAAGTGGCCATACGCATCATTCCCTACCTGGTAGCCATCCTGGTGGCGGTCGGGATGTTTCGTGCCAGCGGCGCGCTCGCCCTTCTGATCACCCCGATCGGATCCGTCACCGAGCTCTTCGGATTGCCGCCCGAAGCCCTGCCGATGGCCCTGCTGCGGCCACTCTCGGGTTCCGGCGCTTACGGCATCCTCGCATCCATAATAAACGATCCGACAATCGGCCCGGACAGCTATACTGGTTATCTCGTCAGCACCTTCCAGGGATCCACCGAAACCACGTTCTATGTGCTCGCAGTTTATTTCGGCGCCGTGGGCATTCGCCGCATCCGCCATGCCCTGGTGGCGGCTCTAACCGCGGACGTTGCTGGAATCGCGGCGGCGGTATTCATCTGCTCAATGCTGTTTGGCGATTAGAGCAAGGAATCCTGAAATATGGCTGCCGAGCAGCCCTTGTGTCGCGCGTAACGCTACGCAGCCACGCACTTTTTCACCTATTTGCACTCCGAAGTTAGGCGCCGCCACGGCGATAAATGCCCGCTTCGGGGGGAAAATGCAACATTGCGTCACCGAAATAGCCCCATATGGGGTATTTTGTTGGTGCAATGCATCGAAATTTGTGGTTAATTGTGTAACGATTTACAGTGAATGAAAATGAAACGGCATGAACTATCCGTTCCCGCGTTCCGGGGGTATTACCGAGGATCCATGCGGTCCGCCAAATTTCCTTGTTGTGTCGTCGCTTCAGCACAATCTCGAGGATGATCCAGCTTGCCGGTTCGTATTCAGTCCCGAGACTAATTTCGACGGAATTTTGGTGCTTGATTCCTACGGCGCGGAGAGCGTCGAAACCATCGTCCGGGAAACAAACTCTTACGTCTTGCCAATGGCAAATCTTTCCGGAGCCGCCCTGCCCTTCGCCGATTTCCAGTCCGACGTGCGCACTTCCGAAACCATAAGTCTGGCAATCGAAGAACTCTCGCACATCGCCCGGCGTATTCAGACACTGCCCGACGGTGTCCGTGCCAGTGCGATCCCTGAAACAATTCTTCTCGCGCGAGCCTACTCGCGCAAAAGGGTTATCGAGCCGGTTTATGATCCGAGTGTGAGAGACTGTGTAATCTACCCGGTGGCTGGGTTGGTCGACGAACCTGGACGCCGGGCTGAACGCATGACCAACGCCGGATATTTTACCCGAATGTTCTTCGATCGACTGCACGCCTGCCCCGATTGCGGCTCATCGCGGCTGAACGCTAGGGAGGAATGCGTGGCGTGCCGGTCCGCAGACCTCTCTGATCAAGCGCTTATCCATCATCTACAATGCGGGCATCAGAGCCTTGAGGCCGACTTCCGCCAGCAAGGCCTTCTTGTCTGTCCGGGGTGTAATACTGAACTGCATATTGAGGGTGTCGAGTACGAAAAACCCGGCACCGTGAACACCTGCAGATCGTGTGGCCATGTTTCCAGTCAAGCTTCGGTTGGATTCGTGTGTATCGATTGCAAGTCGCGGCACGATAGCGAAGCCATCGCAACTCGGGACTTCTACAAGTACGAGTTGACTCGCAAGGGCGAGCGCGCCCTCATCACCAATGAACCTTGGGTGACCCGGGAAAAATCGACGATTGGATCGAGCCCCCAGGAAGCGGTCATTCACCAAGCCTTGCGGCTGCACTCGCGCTACGGTCGCCCTCTCGCCATTCTTCGGGTTACTTTCGGCATCGACAATCGTGAATATATTAGCGATAGATTGCCTTCCGATGCGCAAGCGTCGAACCAGTTGGCGGCTATCCTGCACTCGGAAACCCGTGAAACCGACGTGATTGTCGAGGCCGAAAACGGCTTTTTCGTCTACATGCCGGAAACACCCGACGATGGCGTCAATTCCTCGAGTACCCGGCTCCGGGATCGTATCAACGCCACCTTGCCCGCCGGTTTCGATGTCAATATTAAGGCTATGCGCCCCGAAGACCTCTAGCCGGCCGACGGTCAAATGTTCCA
>CAKZLS010000154.1 GCA_937127205.1 uncultured Rhodospirillales bacterium | reverse complement strand
CAAGCTGAGCGGTGCTCTCGAATACACCGCGAATTCGTCAGGCGCGCGTGCTCCACCGCTTAGAATACCGCCATCCTGACAGCCTCCCAATACGAACACCACCAGCAACAGGGGCGGCACCATCCAACGCGCGCGTCCGGTCAAACCTTCTCACCTCCTACTGTTACTCTGTTTTCTTAGAGGGTTCCGAGCGGGCAAACAAGGAGTCCCATACAAGTATGCAGGCTCCCACCGTAATTGCCGAGTCCGCGACGTTGAAAGCCGGCCAGTGATACCCAAAGGCGTGAACGTCGAGAAAGTCCGCAACGGCGCCATAGCGCAGTCTATCGATAAGATTTCCCAGAGCGCCACCGATAATCAACCCCAAGGCCGAGCAGACCAACATATTCCGGGCGCGGACGAGCCAGATCGCCAGGAAACAGATGATCAGCCCCGTTACCAACGGCAGCACCCAAGAATTCAGGGGCGAATCGTTATTGAAAAAGCCGAAACTGATGCCTCGATTCCACCCCAGAACAAGGTTGAAAAACGACGTGATCTCGATGACCCGGGGCGGGTTCATCACCGTTTCCACGATCCACCACTTGGTCAGCTGGTCAAGGAAAGTCACGCCGGCCACCAGGCAAAGCCCGGCGGCCAAAGGCCGGGGAAGGTTCATCTTTGGTTGCCTGCCGAGATCATTCGGCCGCGCTCAACTGGGCTTCCACGGCATCGGCGCAGCGTCCGCAGATGGTGGCGTGTGTCGGGTTGTCGCCCACCTCTTCCAGCACCTTCCAGCACCGTTCGCACTTCGCCCCTTGCGCCATTTCCACCGTCACTTCGATGCCGGGAATGTCGGCAAGGCCAAATCCGGTGCCGGGCAGCGGGCCATCGGCAAAAGCCGCCGTCGAGGAGATGAACAGTTCGGCGAGATCGATGCCTTCCGCGGCCTCCCTGTACGCCGGGTCGGCGTGGATGACCGGGTGAGCCTGCAGGCTGGAGCCAATGCGCTTGTTGGCCCGCTCCACCTCGAGCGCGCCGGTTACAACTCGGCGCAGACGGCGCAGCACGGTCCATTTGGACGCAAGGGCATCGTCTCGCCATTCCTCGGGGATGTCCGGGAACTGGCGCAGATGCACGCTGCCCTCGTCGTCGGGATGGCGCGCCAACCAGGCTTCTTCCGCGGTAAAGCAGATGAACGGCGCCAGCCACGCGGTGAGACAGTCGAAAACGGTATCCAGAACCGTTCTGGCGGCGCGGCGCTCCAGCGATGATGCCGGGTCGCAGTAGAGCCGGTCCTTACGGACATCGAAATAGAACGCCGACAACTCCACCGCGCAGAAATTGTGCAGTTCCGCGAACAGCGGATGAAAGTGATAGTCGCTGCAGGATTGGCGAAGGTTGCGGTCCAACTCCCACAACCGGTGAAGCACCCACCTCTCCAGTTCCGGCATATCCGCGTAGGAAACGCGTTCGGCGTCCGAGCATCCATCAAGGTTGCCGAGGAGAAACCGGAGCGTGTTGCGGAGCCGGCGGTAGATATCGGAATGCTGTTTAAGAATCTCGGGGCCGATGCGGAGATCCTCCGAATAGTCGGATCCCACCACCCACAACCGCAAAATGTCGGCCCCGTGCTGGTTTTCCACATCTTGCGGTGCCACCACGTTGCCCAGCGACTTGGACATCTTCTGGCCGTCCTCGGCCATGACGAAGCCATGGGTCAAGACTGCGTCATAGGGCGCCCGTCCGCGGGTGCCGCACGATTCCAGCAGCGAAGAATGGAACCATCCGCGATGCTGGTCGCTGCCTTCGAGATAGAGCGAGGCCGGCCAGTGCAGGTCATCCCGGGCTTCCAGCACGAAGCTGTGGGTGGAGCCGGAGTCGAACCAGACGTCGAGAATATCCGTGACCTGCTCGAAGTTCGCAGGATCGTGCTCGTTGCCCAAGAACCGTGACGGATCCGAGGTGAACCAGCAATCGGCGCCCTCTTCCTCCACCGCGGCTGCGATGCGGTCGATGACGCTTTGGTCGCGCAGCGGCGCGCCATCGCGTTTGTCCACGAACACGGTGATGGGCACGCCCCAGGCGCGCTGGCGCGACACGCACCAGTCCGGGCGCGTCTCGATCATCCCGTGCAGCCGGTTCTTGCCGGCGGACGGAACGAAGCGGGTTTCGTCGATGGCCTTGAGCGCGGTGTCCCGCAAGCCAGTGGTTTCCATGCTGATGAACCACTGCGGCGTGTTGCGGAAGATAAGCGGCGCTTTCGAACGCCAAGAATGGGGATAACTGTGCACCAGCGATCCGGACGCCAGCAGGGCGCCCGCGTTCTTGAGTTCGTCGATGACGCCGGCGTTGGCGTTACCGGTCTTGCTGTTGTCGTAGTAGACCCGCAGCCCGGCAAACATCGGAACGTGTTCGAAAAACCGGCCGTCGGGCCCGACGGTTTCCGGAACGTCAATGCCGTGGCGCATCCCCAGTTCCCAGTCGTCGGCGCCGTGGCCGGGCGCGATGTGCACAAACCCGGTTCCCGTTTCCACATCCACGAAATCCGCCGGCAGCAGCGGGATCGGAAAGTCATAGCCTTTGCCATCAAACGGATGGCGGCACACGGTTCCCGCCAATTCGTGTCCCTTGATGCGCTGGACGATGTCATAAGCCTCGACGCCCGAAGCACCGCAAAACGCAGGCAGCAGAGCCTCGGCGACAACAAGGCGATACCCGTTGGCAACGCTGCTTTCCCCCGACACCTCGGTGACGTCGATGACCGCGTAATCGATGCCGTCGCCGTAAGCCACCGCCCGGTTGCCGGGGATGGTCCAGGGCGTTGTCGTCCAAATCACCACGCCGGCGTTTTCCACCGCGGTGTTGGCAGAGTGTTCGACCGGAAAACGGACGAAAATCGTGGTCGACGTATGATCGTGGTACTCCACCTCTGCCTCGGCCAAGGCGGTTTTCTCCACCACCGACCACATCACCGGCTTGGCGCCCTTGTAGAGCGCGCCGTTCATCAGAAACTTGCCCAGTTCGCGTACGATCTGCGCCTCGGCGCCGTAACTCATGGTCGAGTACGGATTGTCCCAGTCGCCGACGACACCCAGCCGCTTGAATTCGGCCTTCTGAATCTCGATCCATTCGGCGGCGAACTGGCGGCACTCCTGGCGGATCTGGGCGATGGGAACGTCATCCTTGTTGATCTTTTTCTTGCGGTAGCGCTCCTCGATTTTCCACTCGATGGGCAGACCGTGACAGTCCCAGCCGGGAACGTAATTGGCGTCCTTGCCGAGCATCTGATGCGAGCGGTTGATGACGTCCTTGAGGATCTTGTTCAACGCGTGGCCGATATGCAGATGTCCGTTCGCATACGGCGGGCCGTCATGGAGAATGAACTTTTCGCGGCCACGGGCAATCTCGCGCTGGCGGCGATAGAGGTCGAGGTGTTCCCAGCGTTTCAAGGTCTCGGGCTCGCGCTTCGGCAAACCCGCCTTCATGGGAAATGTCGTCTTCGGGAGGAAGACGGTCGATTTGTAGTCCACGGTCATGATCCGGCTCGTTTTCTTTGGT
>CAKZLS010000153.1 GCA_937127205.1 uncultured Rhodospirillales bacterium | reverse complement strand
TGTTGCCGGTCCTGGGGCTGATCCTATGGTTCCTGATGGGACCGAAGAAAAGCACTGCCGCAGCCTAAGGAGGGTCACGCATAGCTCTGAAAGATCGACCAAGGAGGCAAGCGCCGTGACCCGATGCTTGCCTCCTAGCACAATTTCGGATGGCGTAGTATACGCGGATTGCTTGTCTATCCCCCGCTGGGTGCCTCGGCTGGCCGGTCCGCGGTACCATGTCCCCAGCGCGACGCGACGTCGGCAAACATGCGGTCGATCATCTCCTGATCGCGGGGATGGGACAGATCGGCCATGCATCCGTCGCGCAGGGCTTCACAATGGCGAAGCACGATTGCTCTCTGCTCATCGGTGCGCAATTGGGCCAACAGCTCCATCATCGTGCGCAGTGTATGCGCGGATGCATTTCGATCAGCTTGTACGTAGGGGCGAAGCTGGCTGAAAATGGCGTCGGCCACCCGCTCGAAATCCACCTGCGTGGCTGTAACTATCACATTACCGCTCTTGTCTAGCTCATAAGGGCTCAAGGTCGCCCGCCCCGCCAATTGACCGAGCGCAGCGGCCAGCCAGTCAATACACGAAGTCGCCGTGAATGGATCGTTCACGCCCGGCGATAAGGCACGCGCCGCTACTTCCACCAGTTGATTGACCAGGAATAATACGTCCTGAGACGGGGTACGCCGTAAGCCGAGGACGAATGCAGCGCGGATGTCGGCGCTCACGCCTTCGCTCACCGGCCCGGCCGGTTTGGCGAGCACCAACGGTGTTCCCGGCGATGCGAAGTCGCCAGCGCTTTTGACAACCCATAAAACCACATCGTTGCTTTGCGCTACGCGAGAGAGGTGTTTTCGATCGACACGCTGAACAAATCCCGTGGTGCTTGGGTAAACCGCCTGCACGTCTTCCGTCGGCAGATTCAGCGACTTGATCTCGGCTCTTTCTCCGCTTTCGTTTGGAGTATCCTCTCTCATCGGCGACGGGTACAGAGCGTCAATTCGCGACATCAGCCTCCGGCCAACGCTCGCGGTCATCTCGGATATGTGAATGCTTTCGGGTATGTGATGAATGAAATAGATCAGAACGCCCAGGCTTGCGAGCGCCATGAAAAGGCCGCCGAGGATCGCGAAGTTTGGGACGAACACGTCGGCGGCGGACAAATCGTCACCGCCGCGAACCGTCCTGAGTATAAGAAGGCAATAAAGAAAGGTGGCGACGAAGGTGCCGAAAGTAATTTGGTTGCCGCGGTCGTTCATGAAGTTGGTCATCAGGCGCGGCCCGAACTGTGCCGACGTATTCGCCACCGCCGCAATGGTGATGGAAAATGTCACGCCCGCAACGGTGATCATCGAGCCCGCGATCGTCTGCAGGAGCGCGCGTGCCCCGGATGGATGATTGGCATAGAGCCACGGTATTCGACCTAGCCAATTCAAGCCCTCAATTCGATCCAAAGCGACCATGATAACGGACATCGCGATGGCGCCGAGAGCCATAAGCAACGGGATGAACCAGTAGCTTTCGCTCATTGCGTCGAACAGTTTCCAGATCCGGGCCCGCATGCCGTGCCTCCACTTTGCAGCATTGGGCAAGACATTGCCCGGTGTCGCACCACACTGGCCGACGTTCTACCTGGTTAAAGATGCCGCGAACACTCGTAATCAATCGACATAGGTATAAGTCTTCGCGAACTCATCCGCCTGAATCCCGTAGATGTCATCCGGGCTGTTGGAGATCAGAAAGCCTCCGGCGCGGATCCGCATTTCTTCTCCCCAGGGTGCTTCGAACCGGACGTCTTCTTTGAGTTCCACGACACGAACCGGCTCGGAAGCGGGCTCGTACACGCTCTCCTGATCGGTGGGGCGGTAGCGCGGCTGGAAATCGTCGGCCGACATAACGTAGCGTTCGCCGTCAGGGTTTTCGACGATATAATCTCCCGGCCGCGCGGTGTTGGTGGTTTCCCGGAACCCGTCCTGCATCTCGGAGGCGATTTCTTCCTCGCGGGTCGCTTGCCAAGCACGCACGCGCGCGTACTTGCGGGCGAGCCGACCATTGGAGAAGTCAACTTGGCTGGGATCGATTTGCTTGAACTCGGCCATCCGTTCCGTTCCACTGGCGCAGTCCGCGTTGCGGTAGAGTCTCCTATCATTAACCCGGGAACCCTTCAGGCGTTCCAGCGGGGCATCATCTTCAAAAAAAACGACGGATACTGTCGGAACTTGCGTTCGACCCCAGTGTTGTTTATCAGAACGGCGGCTGTCGAGCGACCCATTCACAATGGCCGGCGTAGGAATGCGAATTGGTCGATTTTTCCGAGCTGAGCCTGTGGTGGAACGTTGCGGCCTTCGCTGTCGCCGGAGCGGCCATCGTTTTCG
>CAKZLS010000152.1 GCA_937127205.1 uncultured Rhodospirillales bacterium | reverse complement strand
CGAACTCGCGCCCCTTCGCGGTCACGCCGATCTCGTGCATACCGTGATGAACGGTCTCGGCCATGCCGGCGAGCGCGTGGTCATCGACGCCGAGCGTGATCCCGCCGACCTCGAAGAAAGCCTTTATGCCCACCTGGCTCCGACCCCGGCCGAGCCCGCGAAACACCGCGTCATGGGCGAGAAGCGAACGGCGCTCGGCATCGCGCTGGATCATCTCCATGCACATGCACCCGCTCCAGCCGAGGTCATTCCGCTCAATGCCGGTGCCCCCTTTGGCCAAGTCCTTGTCAATCAAGAGCGCTGCACGCTTTGTCTTGCGTGCGTCGGGGTGTGTCCGACCCGAGCGCTCAACGACACCCCGGGACGTCCGCTGCTCGGGTTCACCGAGGTCAACTGCGTGCAGTGCGGACTTTGCCGGGTCACCTGCCCGGAGGACGCTATTTCTCTGATGCCACGCCTCAACTTTGCGCCGGAAGCCAAGGAAAAGGTTACCCTTAAAGAAGAAGAGCCGTTCGGCTGCATCCGTTGCGGGACACCCTTTGCTACCCGCTCGACCATTGATCACTTGGTCAAAAAGCTGGAAGGGCATTCCATGTTCGCCGCGCCCGGCCGTCTGGAGATGATCAAAATGTGCGAAGACTGCCGGGTGATCGCGCAATTCGAAACCGGCGGCGATCCCTTCTCCGCCGGCGCACGGCCGGTCACACGCACCACCGACGACGACCTGCGTGAGCGTGAGCGTGAGCGTGAGCGTGCCCGGGACCCGTCCGCATCAAAGGACAAGCTCAACTGACCATGACCGACTTCTGGAAATTGTCCGGCTATCGCCTTCTTTCCCGCGGGGACAACGGCCAGCTGGAAGTCACCCATGGGTTCTTGAGGGCTTATCTGGGACGGCCCGAGATCCGCCCTGTTGAGACCTCCTGCGCCGCTGAAACCGATTTGTATGCGCGCCTATTGAACGACCCTCGCATTCGCGTGACCGACAAGGATCTCGCGGCTTTCATGGATCCGGATGCAGCCGACAACTACCGCGTGTTCCTCCGGTTTCGCCAATGGCTTGCCGCTTACCCGAGCTTGGAGGCCGCCTATCTCGCACTTGTTCGGGGCGCCGGCCCCGCCATACCGCCGCTGTTCGTCGATCACATCGTCCAGGTGATCCTGCGCGGCATCCTCTGCGGTTCCTGTGATGCCCTGCAGATGCGGGCGGCGGAGCTTCTGTTCCGCACGCAGATGGTCAACGTCGTCGATGGCGCTATAATGCTGGCCGATGAAGAAACGGTGCAGCTGCGCGCCGCCGCAGCGCGCCAATCGCAAGCCGGTCGGCCGGCAAGCACTTTGCTCCCGGATACCTCCAACCACGATGGAATTTCGTCGGACGTTGAGCTGGACGTGCTCCGCGCGGACAATATCCAGACCTATCGGGAGCGGAGTGACCGCTTCGATACCGTTTTCAACCTGACCATCGAAAATTTTGGCCAGGACGCCCTGGCCCGCGTGTTGGAGTCCTGGGTGGATCATTTCCTGGGTGTCCGCGTGTCCATTCAACCCGTTGTATCGATCTCGGATGAACGCTGGCGGTGGCACGTGGGCCTGGATGCTGATGCGTCGGCCATCCTCAACGATCTTTACGAGGGACATGCGGTCGATGAGGACCGGTTTGCCCGTATCCTGGCGCTGTTCCGCCTTGAGTTTAAAGACCCGAGCGCGGCGCATCCCGAGATGGCCGGCCGACCGGTATATCTCGGAATGGCAATGACAGCGGACAAGCGTCTCCGCTTCAAACCGCAAAACCTGCTTGTCAATCTGCCCATAGCCGTGAGGGCATAACCACCGATACCTAACAGCGGGCACTCAACAGAGGGGAAGAACCATGAACGAAGACGTCTTCAACATGAGCGTGCGCAAGTTTCTCAAGACGCTTGGCGTCACCTCCCAACGCGAAATCGAGAAGGCCGTCCGCGACGCCGTCGCCGCCGGCAAAATCTCCGGCAACGGTAAGGTCAAGGCCAACGCCCGGGTTACCATTGACGGCGTCGACCTAGACTTCTCCGTGGACGGCGAAATCGACCTGGGCTAGGCGCCCTGCCTCATTCCACGGTAATGGTGATCTGCTCGCTCGCGATCACCGGATCGTGGGGCAAATGGTTGAGATCGCCCAATAGCAGTTGGAGTGTGTGCTCCCCCGGCTTGAGTTCGATGGTGGTTTCGGTCTGACCGCCGCCAAAGTGAACGTGGTTTTCATCCGAGGGGATATGCTCGTCTCCGGGGGGCAACGGCGCGTCGATTATCAAGTGGTGATGGCCGGTGTTCTCTCGCTCCGTGCCGGCCGGCGCGACGCCCATGCCCCGCAGTCCGAACACCACGGTTACCGGATTGGACACGGTCGCGCCGTCGTCTGGGCTCACGATATAAACTTCGGCCCCATCCGGTGCCGGCGTGCGGTCCATGGCCAACGCGGCTCCGGTCGACAACAGTCCACCTAACAAAACGATCGCTAGGGCTTTCAATGCAAACATGGTTTCCTCCCCATGGGTTTCGCCGGTTCAAAGCGAACCAGTCACGTTAGGGACCATGTTTGCCTATTTTGGAGCGATTTCAAGATTCCTGCCACGCGCTTAAGGTCACACGTGGAAGAATGAAACAGCCAAGGTCCTCGCTCAAATCTTCAGCTTTGGGGCACCGCATTGGGTTTGAACAACTGCTCGCCGTTGGCCTTGAATTCGGCAATGGCGGACTGTCCGGTGGGCGACACGAGCCAGTCGACGAATTTCTGCCCTTGCTCGGTCTTCACGCTGGAATGCTTTTTTTCGTCGACCAGGATCACGCCGTAGGGATTGAACAGGCGCTCGTCGCCCTCGACCAAGATCTCCAGGTCGTCCCGGTTTTTGAAACTCAGCCATGTTCCGCGATCGGTGAGCGCGTAGCCGGACATGGCCGCTGCCGTATTCAGCGTCGCCCCCATTCCCGAGCCACTCTCGCGGTACCAGGAACCGGAAGCCTCGGCGGCATCTACGCCGGCGTCGCGCCACAGCCCCATTTCCTTCTTGTGGGTTCCGCTATCGTCTCCGCGGGAGACGAACACCGCTTCCTCGCCAGCCACCTTGGAAAGCGCTGCGGCGACGTCCTTCATGCCGGCAATTCCGGCGGGATCGTCCTTCGGCCCCACGACGACGAAATCGTTGTACATGACGTCGTGCCGCTCCACGCCAAATCCCTCGGCGACGAATTTTTCCTCGGACGGCCGGTGATGCACCAACAGGACATCCGCATCTCCCGCACGCGCGAGCCGGATGGCCTGACCGGTGCCGACGGCCACCACCCGGACCTCGATCCCCGTCTCCTCGGTGAACTTGGGAAGAATATGGTCAAACAAGCCCGAGTTCTGGGTCGATGTGGTGGAAGCCACAACGATGAAATTATCGTCGGCGGCCTCTGTTTCCGATACCTGCAATCCCATGATGCCGGCAAATCCCACCAGCAGCGTCGACAGCAAACCGATTACGAACTTTCTCATAGCGGCAGCGCCCCCTGTTCCGGAATAAGTGGATCAGTACGCTAGCGTAAGAACGCAAAGGGCGGCAATAGGCGAATGGTCTAGGCCAGCTAGCCCAGCACGTTATCCGGCGAGCGGTTTCCCGCCGGGCGGTGTTAACGGTTTCTTTTTCCACCACAGCAATTCACCGCGCAGGAACCCCTGGGCCAGATCGTTCTTCGGACCGGCAAAGAACGTCTCTGCGGCTGCCTTCTCTTTCAGTCGGCCGCGATGGAGAAACAGCACCTCGTCGGCAAGGCGCCGGGCCTGGCCGAGATCGTGGGTGGTCATGATCACCCGTGTGCCCGCTTCGTGTATTTCTTGAATGGTTTGCTCGACCGCATAGGTAGCCGCGGGGTCGAGATTGGCTGTGGGTTCGTCCAAGAACAGCACCTGCGGTCTCAACGCCCAGGCCCGCGCCAATGCCAGCTTCTGCTGCTCCCCGAAAGACAGCACCCGCGCCGGAGAGGCGGCGAGACGCCGAAGCCCGGTATGCGCCAGTGCCTCGTCGACGCGCCACTTGCGCTCTGCGCGCGGAACGCCGCGAATGGCCAGGGCGTAATCCACATTCGCGGAAACCGAGCGGCGCAGCATCATCGGCCGCTGGAACACCATGGCCTGAAGCCGTGACGGGTCGGCACCGCCGGCGCCATGCCAAATGACCTCACCGGCGGCAGGACCGATCATGCCATGGCAGATCCTGAGAAAAAGGCTCTTGCCCGCCCCATTGGGCCCGATGATCACGCTCCTCGGCCCCATCTCGAAGGAGCAGGAAATATCTTTGATGAGGCGCTTTCCTCCCGCTTCGAAGGAGATGTCGCGGAGTTCGAGCGGCAGGATGGTGGGCGGCGCTTTCATCAGGCGTGACGGCGTTGCGCCGCTTCCTTGAGCGCGAACGCGGTACCGTTGACCCCCATGGATATGACGATCAGGATCATCCCCAACCCAAGCGCCAGGGGTAGATCACCCTTGCTGACCTCAAGGGCGATGGCGGTGGTCATAACCCGTGTCACATGATCGATGTTGCCGCCGACAATCATCACCGCTCCCACTTCGGCGCTGGCGCGGCCGAACCCGGCCAACACCGCGGTCATCAAGGTGAAACGGCTGTCCCACAGCAGCGTCATCAATGCCCGTCCCGGTTTGGCGCCCAGGGAACGCAGCTCCTCGGCATACTCGACCCAAAGATCCTCGACCACTTGGCGGGTCAGCGCCGCAACGATGGGCGTGACCAGAACCACCTGCGCGATCACCATGGCCGTCGGGGTAAAAAGCAGCCCCAAAACCCCCAACGGACCGGATCGCGACAGCAATAGGTAGACGATCAACCCCACCACCACCGGGGGCAATCCCATCAATGCGTTGAGGACACTGATCACAATCCCACGGCCGGGAAACCGGAACAACCCGAGCACCGCGCCGAGAGGAAGCGCGATGGCGGTCGCCAGCAGAACCGCCGTCAAACTGACGCGCAGCGATAACAGCACGATCTCCATGAGATCGGGGTTCAAGCTGATCACCAAGGAAAACGCGGCGGAGATTGCGGAGCCGAAGTCGCTCATGGAGAGAAGATCCCGCGGTAAGGCTAAGGCGGACGTGTCTT
>CAKZLS010000151.1 GCA_937127205.1 uncultured Rhodospirillales bacterium | reverse complement strand
GCGTCGCGCGGCGCTTATGATGCTCCCGCATCACCGCGCACCACGCTCCTTGCCGAAAACCTTGGAAGGCCGTCACAATGGGTTCCTATCAATGAGCGTTGGTATTATGGATGTCGGCCTAATCCACAGGGGACAGAAAAATGGCCACCATAAGCCACCACGCCGCTCTGATTTACACCATGGTTCTGGTGTCGGCCGCGGATCGCGATATGACCGACTCCGAGCTGCTCATGATCGGCGAGATCATCCAGGTTTTGCCCATTTTCAAGGACTACGACATCGACCTGCTTCCGGCGACCACGGCCGCCTGCGCGGAGCTTGTTGATGACGACAACGGGCTTGAGACGGTGCTTGCGCTGATTGCCGAGGCGTTGCCCGGGCATTTGCGGGAAACCGCGTACGCACTCGGCTGCGACGTCGCCGCCGCCGACGGAAGCGTGCGTCAGGAAGAACTTCGCCTGCTGGAAATGCTGCGCGACCGGTTTAGGCTCGATACCCTGGTTGCCACAGCCATCGAGCGTGCCGCCCGAGCCAGGTTCGCCACCTTGTCCTGAACGTTCGGCGAGCAGCAAGAGAATAAGGCTCAATCCGAAAACTGGAATCGAAAAGGGCCGCGGTGTTCGCCGCGGCCCCGATCTATTGTACCGGTTTGGGGTAACGGTTTGGTCGCGGACTTAGAAGTCCATACCGCCCATGCCGCCCATTCCGCCCATGCCGCCCATGTCACCCATGCCGCCAGGCATGCCACCGCCGTCTTTCTTCTCCGGCTTGTCGGCGACCATGGCTTCGGTGGTGATCAGCAGACCCGCTACGGATGCAGCATCCTGCAGGGCCGTCCGAACCACCTTGGTAGGATCGATGATGCCGGCCTTGAACATGTCGACGTATTCACCGGTCTGCGCGTTGAACCCTATGTTGTGGTCGGTGCCTTCCAGAAGCTTGCCGGCGATCACCGCGCCGTCGGAACCGGCGTTCTCGGCGATCTGACGGACCGGAGCCTGCAGCGCGCGACGGACGATGTCGATGCCTACCTTCTGGTCGGCGTCTTCAGGCTTGAGGGAATCGAGTGCCTTGATGGAGTAGAGCAGGGCAACGCCGCCACCCGGGACAACGCCTTCCTCGACCGCGGCGCGGGTCGCGTGCATGGCGTCCTCGACCCGGTCCTTCTTCTCCTTCACTTCGGTCTCGGTCGCGCCGCCGACGCGCAGCACCGCAACACCGCCGGCGAGCTTGGCCAGACGCTCCTGCAGCTTCTCGCGGTCGTAGTCCGAGGAGGTTTCCTCGATCTGCGCCCGGATCTGGTTGCAGCGGCTCTTGATCTCTTCCTTGTCACCGGCACCTTCGACGATGGTGGTCTCTTCCTTTGTGATGGTCACCTTCTTGGCGGTGCCCAGCATGTCGATGGTGACGCTCTCGAGCTTGATGCCGAGATCTTCGCTGATCATCTGACCGGCCGTGAGTGTGGCGATATCCTCGAGCATGGCTTTGCGGCGATCGCCGAAGCCCGGCGCCTTCACCGCCGCGACCTTCAGGCCGCCGCGCAGCTTGTTGACCACCAGCGTGGCCAGCGCCTCGCCCTCGATATCCTCGGCGATGACCAGCAGCGGCCGCTGCGACTGAACCACCTGCTCGAGCACCGGCAGCAGCGACTGCAACGCCGAGAGCTTCTTCTCGTGGATCAGGATGAACGGATTTTCCAACTCGCAGGTCATCTTCTCGGCGTTGGTGATGAAGTACGGCGACGTGTAGCCGCGGTCGAACTGCATGCCTTCGACCACGTCCAGCTCGCTGTGCAGGCTCTTCGCCTCTTCGGAGGTGATAACGCCCTCCTTGCCGACCTTTTCCATGGCTTCGGCCAGCATGTCGCCGATTTCCCGCTCGCCATTGGCGGAAATGGTGCCGACTTGCGCGATCTCCTCGTTGGTGGAGACGGTCTTGGACATCTTGTGGAGGTTATCGATCACCGCCGCGACGGCCATGTCGATGCCGCGCTTGAGGTCCATGGGGTTGAGACCCGCGGCCACGGCCTTGGCGCCCTCGCGGACGATGGACTGGCCGAGCACCGTGGCGGTGGTGGTGCCGTCGCCGGCTTCGTCACTGGTCTTCGAGGCCACTTCGCGCACCATCTGGGCGCCCATGTTCTCGAATTTGTCGGACAGCTCGATTTCCTTGGCGACAGTCACGCCGTCCTTGGTAATGCGCGGCGCGCCAAAGCTCTTGTCGAGCACCACATTGCGGCCCTTGGGACCCAGGGTCACCTTGACCGCGTTGGCAAGGGTATCGACGCCGTGTAGCATTCTGGACCGGGCGTCGGTACCGAATCTTACGTCTTTTGCAGGCATTTCTCTATTCTCTCCGTCTATCTCGGACTCAAATGTTAGGCGGCGTCGATGATGCCGAGGAGGTCAGATTCCTTCATGATGAGCAGCTCTTCGCCGTCAACCTTGACCTCGCTTCCGGACCATTTGCCGAACAGGACACGATCGCCGGCCTTGACGTCGAGAGGCAGGATGGCCCCGTCGTCTTTCCGCGCGCCCGGTCCAGCCGCGACAATTTCTCCTTCCTGCGGCTTTTCCTTCGCCGTTTCGGGAATGATGATACCGCCGGATGTTTTCTCTTCCTGCTCGACGCGCCTTACCAGCACGCGATCGTGCAGCGGCCTGAACTTCATTTGCGAACCCTCCATAGAATCAAAATCAGGTAATTCCGGAGCCCGGGGTGTTAGCACTCTCCCCGAGCGAGTGCTGATGACTTAAGGATATGGCCAGGAGGTGTCAAGTGTGGCGTGAGCGAAAAGTTGCCCTGGATTGTCGATCGTTGGTTATGGCCGTCCGCGAGAAACCCGATCGATTTGCCCGATCGATTTGCCCGATCGATTTGATCGTGTGAGAAGTGCGGCAGACGTCTAATTGTCGAAATAAAAATGACAGAACATTCTTTCCCAAAAAAGAAAATAAAAAATATCAGCCACTTATGTATTTTTAGACGTCAAAATATTATGAAATAAAAATATGCTTTTTACCCGTTGACAAATAGTCAAACAGGTACCACGTCCTGTTAAGATATTATAATCATCGTTCTTAGCTGAAAGGCAAATTGCATGTCTTACAAGGTATTTTCCCTGTTGCAGGGCGCCCCCAAGTTCAGCCTTTTTAAGGAATCCAAGGCCGATCCGGCGGCTGACCCGGCCGACCAGCCTGACGTTAAGCCGGCCGAAGCCGCGCCGCCGCCCAAATCCTAGAGCAAATACATCCGATCGAAACGTCCTCTAGCATCTAACCGGAGGGCGCTTGTGCGCCCTCCGTCACTCCTCGAACCCACGATAAGACCGACCACGCTAGGAGGCACGCGATGACGACGCGCACGAGCACAAAGACAGTGACGTTCGCCAGGCCCTTTGTCCTTGGCGAACTCGATGAGGTATTCCCGGCGGGCGCACATACGGTAGAAACGGATGAGGAACTCATGCACGGCATTTCGTTTGTCGCCTACCGGCGGGTACTCACCACGATTCACTTGCACCCGGAGGGTCATCCGGGTCGCGTTCGGACTTTGACAATCGATCCGAAGGAATTGGACGCAGCCATCGGGCGGGACCAAGCCGCCGCAAAGACGCCGACCGACCTTTAGGCCTTGCAGCGAGCAGAAAACAAAGGGATGATCACTCATCCTGGGTAGACCGAGTTATGCGCGTTAAGCTCCGCAATTCGGTGATGGTTGCGGATGTGGTTGGGCCTTCGGTCAAAGCGGAGCAGGCGCTGTGTAGTCGCACGTTTGCTTCGGATTGTGTGCACAGCCATTGCCCGCGGCATTGGAAGCTAGTCACCCTAAGTAGGTCGCCAACTGCCGCGCGCCAAGTTTAGCTAGGCCGCCAGAACTGCATCGTGTCACGAAGCAGTGGTAAGGAAAAGAACGCTAAACCAGTCTGCCGGTCACGATTTGCCGCGGGCGCCACTCGACAACAGGGGTTTGGCCACGGCGTTAGCATGTCATCGGCCTCGTCCGCACGCTCCGTCCAGTCCCTGCGCTCTATTGCCCCGCTGGCGCGGTCGGCCAGTCTGCGGAGCATCTGTGCCCGTTCCCGTAGAGTGCGCATTGCGACCCACATGACTTCTTCCATTTTCTCTGCTTGCGCCTGAGCGAATACGTCCGCAGTAAAGGTATGACCCGTGTGGCATCGAAGCCGTGTAGGTGCTTCAAATGGCATATACCACAACAGCCGCCACAATCAGGACAGGTCACGTTGCTGTTCGTTCCCAGTTCATCCTCTGTCGAAATACTGAGGCGTTTGCCCAGGGCGATATCCACCTCGGCCTGAATTTCGGCGGGGCATGTCGAACGCGGAAGAGATGCCGGATCCACCCGCACTATTTGACCGATGGTATGCGCAATGTGTTTTGCTGGCAGCGCGTGATCGAGCACCGTGGCGCGCGCCGCCATTTCCGGCATTTCGGGGATATTGCGCCTCCGCAGGATCTTGGATGATCGCTCGGCCGCCGCGCGCCTTGATTGCGCGCAAGCCGTCGGCCCCGTCATTAAGCAGACCGCTGAGCACGACCCCGATGGCGCTGGGCGCGCAAGGGACGGCAATGGATCGCAGCATCACGTCGATGGACGGTCGCGCCCGATTTTCCCGCGCGCCCGCACTCAATCGGAGATGCCCGTCGACGAAAAGCAGATGCCGGTCCGGCGGTGCCACGTAAGCAACTCCGGGATCGACTCCCAATCCGTCTTCTTCCGAAGCGACTGCGATTTTCGTCCGCTTGTCGAGCACGGCGGAAAGAAGGTCCTCTGAATGAGCATGACGGTGAATGGTTATGAGAAAAGACCCGGGAAAATCCCTTGGCATTTGCTCCAGAACGTTGACTAGCGGCAACTGGCTACCCGCCGATCCCCCCAATCCCAATGATCCAGCGAGCACTCATGACCTTTGCCTTTCTACCGACCAGCCGACAGGATTGTCAGACAGCGAGACCGTGCGTCGCCTTTGTTAACGCCGCAATTGTCCAAATTGTTCGCTACGAAACGGCGGTTGGCTATCGACGCAACGTGTTTGATCCACCGGGCACCATCAATTGCGCGTCGGCACATGCCAATCCATGACATCTCGTTGCTGGCATCGTCCCTGTTCAACCCTTAGGTACCAAACATCACATCGGCGAATTATCAACGTAGCGCAACGATCGACGGCACACCATGGCGTTTTTATCTTGCATTGCGTCTACCTTATTCTAAACTCTAGTTAGAACAATTCTAAAGTAAAGTGATGGTCGAACCCTTCCGGATAAGTGTGGCTGCTGCACTCAAAGTTGCATCCCGGGTCAATAAGGAGACAAGGGAATTTCCGGCACCATTTTGGGGAATGCTTGGCTCGAGCCAGAGGTCTTAACCATGAAGGAGGAAAACTTATGAATATGAGTCTCAAAACCATGCTGATTGCCACGACGGCAATCGCTTCCGTGGCAATCGCGACGCCTTCCTTGGCAAAACCTGCCTCGACGCAGCAAACAGGCCCCGCCATGACTCTCGGTGAGCCGAAGTCGAACCAGTTTTGGTGGCCCGAACAGTTGAACCTCAAGCCGCTTCGCCAGCACGATGCCGAGTCCAACCCCATGGGCGACGACTTCAACTATGCCGAGGCCTTTAGCCAACTCGATTTGGATGAAGTGAAGCAGGACATCGAGAACGTGCTGACCACGTCGCAGGACTGGTGGCCGGCGGACTACGGTCACTACGGGCCGTTCATGATCCGGATGGCCTGGCACAGCGCCGGCACATACCGGGTGGCCGACGGCCGCGGCGGGGCCGGCGGCGGTCAACAGCGCTTCGATCCGCTCAACAGCTGGCCGGACAACGCCAATCTCGATAAGGCGCGGCGGCTGCTCTGGCCGGTCAAGCAGAAATACGGTCGAAGCCTTTCGTGGGCCGACCTGATGATCCTGACCGGCAATGTCTCGCTGGAATCCATGGGCTTCAAGACCTTCGGTTTCGCCGGCGGGCGCGAGGACGACTGGGAACCGGACCTGGTGTACTGGGGCCCCGAAACCCAAATGCTGGCCGATAAGCGCTACAGTGGCGACAGGAAACTTGAACAGCCCCTTGCCGCCGTTCAGATGGGGCTGATTTACGTCAATCCCGAGGGGCCGAACGGCAACCCGGACCCGCTGGCGGCCGCGAAGGACATTCGCGACACCTTCGGTCGTATGGCGATGAATGATGAGGAGACCGTTGCCCTCATTGCCGGCGGTCATACCTTCGGCAAGGCCCATGGTGCCGCCAAGCCCTCAGATTGCGTAGGCCCCGAACCGGCGGCTGCGGGTATCCAGGAGCAGGGCTTCGGCTGGCAGAACAAGTGCGGCACCGGCAAGGGCGCCGACACCATCACCAGCGGCCTCGAAGGGGCATGGTCGGCGAGCCCGATCGCCTGGACCTCGCAGTATCTCGACAACCTGTTCGGTTTCGAGTGGGAGCAGACCAAGAGCCCGGCCGGCGCGGTCCAGTGGATCCCCAAGAACGGTGCCGCGGCGGATACGGTACCGGATGCGCACGATCCGGAGAAGCGCCATGCGCCGATCATGTTCACCACGGACCTGTCGCTCAAGGTCGACCCGAGCTATCGGGAGATCGCCCTGCGCTTCAAGGAGAACCCGGAGGAATTCGAAACCGCTTTCGCCAAGGCCTGGTTCAAGCTCACCCACCGCGACATGGGCCCGCGCGCACGCTACATCGGCGCGTCGGTTCCCGAAGAGCAGATGCTTTGGCAGGATCCCATTCCTGCGGTGGATCATGAGCTGATTGGCGCCGGGGATATCGCCAAGCTGAAGTCGGAGATCCTGGCTTCGGACCTGACCGGGCCCGAACTGATCAGAACCGCCTGGGCTTCCGCTTCCACGTTCCGTGGCACCGACATGCGCGGTGGGGCCAATGGCGCGCGCGTCCGTCTCGAGCCGCAGAACGGGTGGGACGTCAACGATCCGGACGAACTGGCCAAGGTGCTGAAGGAACTGGAGAGTATCCAAAAGGCGTTCAACGACGCGCAATCGGGCGGCAAAAAGGTCTCGCTGGCCGACGTGATCGTTCTCGGCGGCGCCGCGGCCATCGAGGAGGCGGCCAA
>CAKZLS010000150.1 GCA_937127205.1 uncultured Rhodospirillales bacterium | reverse complement strand
GTTCTCCGATGAACCTTTCCGTCGGTTTCCCCATGTTCACAAAAGTGATGCCGGCGAAATTTGGGAGGTTCCGCTCTCCAGTTGGAAAGTCGGATCTTTCTGCATTCCGTTCTCGGGTGGGAACTATGTGCGGCAATTGCCGGACAGCCTCATTCGCAAGGTTGTCGCCCGCTGGGACCGGGAAATTCCCGCCCCGCTGTTCTTCTATTTCCATATTTGGGAACTTGATCCGGATCAACCGCGAATAACGGCCGCCTCAATGCTCCAACGGATGCGCCAATACCGAAACTTGGAGGAGATGTCCGAGCGGGTTCGCTATTACCTCTCGCAATACCGATTTTCGCCGGTCGCAGACTTTCTGGGATTGCCCGCGGCCAAGACCGTCGCTGCGACCTCAAATGAAAAGGCGGCGGCGGACATGCCGGTTTATGCGGAGCCTGTCACCACGGATCGGGAAGCTGCGGTTCCGGAGGTGAGGATACCGATATCCGTCGTCGTGCCTTGTTACAATGAGGAAGCGACGCTGGGTTATCTCGCTAACACGCTGCGAAGCTTCAGCAAGTCCGTGGCGCAGCAATATCAAGTTTCCTTCGTGTTGGTTGATGACGGCAGCAGCGACCGCACTTGGGAGCGCCTCAACGAGATTTTTGGAAAGAGGGCGGATTGCACGATCGTGCAACATGTCCGCAACCGGGGTGTGGCCGCGGCGACCTTGACGGGAATCGCCAACGCCAGCACCGACATCGTTTGTGCCATTGATTGCGACGGTACATACGATCCGCAACAGCTAAGGGATATGATTCCGATGCTGGAGCCGGGCGTCGATCTTGTTACGGCGTCGCCTTATCACGAACTCGGTGGAGTCATCAACGCGCCCGCGTGGCGATTGGTTTTGTCTCGTGGGTTGTCTGCATTGTACGGAATCGTGCTTCACCAGAAGCTGGCCACCTACACAAGTTGTTTTCGCGTTTACCGTGCATCTGCTGTCAGGAATACGGCGTTACGGTACGAAGGTTTCGTGGGGATTAGCGAGATTTTATGCCAGCTGGATATGAACGGGAGAGGCGTGGTAGAGTGCCCGGCCGTGATGGAAGTGAGATTGCTTGGACATTCGAAAATGAGCAATCTGAAGACCATTCGCGGTCACCTTGCCTTGCTTGCCCATCTTTTGGCGGAACGGGCTTCGCGGCAGTTTCGCCCTCAACAATCAAGTCAAACAGGAGAAGTGCCATGAGTCCGCTTGAAGCGGTAGAGGACGCAGTCATCGAACTGCCTTCCGATCAGGACAGTACCGGCCGGACCTTAGGAAAAGAAGAAATCGAGCTGCTGACAGAGGTCATCAATAGCGGCACCCTGACGTCGACCAAAGGCACCATGGTCAATTCCTTGGAACGGCGTTACGAGGAAATTCTCGATGTCCGGCACGCGGTGGCGTGTGCGTCGGGGACCGCCGCAATTCATACCGCGGTCGGCGCCATTGATCCGGAACCCGGCGATGAAATCATTAGTTCGCCGATTACGGACATGGGTGCGATTGCGCCGATTCTGTATCAGGGCGCGATCCCGGTGTTTGCCGATGTGGACCCGCGGACGTGCAACGTTACGGCGAAAACAATCGAAGACCGGCTGAGCAACCGCACGCGCGGCATCATCGTTACTCACCTGTTCGGCAATCCAGCGGAAATGACGGCGATCATGAAGCTGGCTGACAAGCACAACATCTCTGTGATCGAGGATTGCGCTCAGGCCTACCTCGCCAAGGTTGACGGCAAGATGGTCGGCACCATTGGCGCGATTGGCGCATTCAGTCTGCAACAGGGCAAGCATATTACGACGGGTGAGGGGGGCGCCTGCGTCTCTATCTGCCCCGGTCTCGCCCGCCGGATGCGGCTGTTTGTCAACAAGGCTTGGGGCTATGGCGATCCGAACCCCGATCACTACTTCCTCGCGCCGAACTATCGGCTTACGGAATTGCAGGGCGCCGTCGCGCTGGCACAGATGGACAAGTTGGAGAAGGGGGTAAAGCAGCGGATTGACATGGCTCACCGCCTGACCGATCAGATCTCCGACTTGCCCGGCATCGCCCCGCCGTGGCAGGCCGACAACACGGTTCACTCATATTGGCGTTATTGCGTTTGGGTGGACGACGCGGAAATTCCGGGAGGCTCGCCGGCTCTGGGTGCCGAGCTTAAGAAAAAAGGAATTGCAACCGCGCCGCGCTATATTCAGAAGCCCGCTTTCCAGTGCGCGGTTATCAAAGATCAGCGGACCTTCGGAAACAGCCGGTTTCCTTACTCGTTGGCGAGACCGGAAGCCGTCGATTACGCGCCGGAGAACTTCCCGGGAACGTTCAAGGGGCTCCATGACATTCTCGTTCTCCCCTGGAACGAACTCTATAACGAAACGCATATCGACTTTATCGCGTCGGCCATTCGTTCGGCCCATAAATCGCTGCGGAATGGAGGCTGACATGTCTGAACCTCTGAAACTTGGATTGGTTGGCGCGGGGGCGATTGCTCAGTCGTACACCAAGGCCATGGAAGACTGCACGTTCGCGCGCCTTGTGGGCATCGCCGATACCCGGGTTGAAGCGGCCGCGGCTGCGGCCGAATCGATGGGATGCGACAGTTATGCGTCGCACCAGGAAATGGCTGAGAAGTCCGGGTGCGAAGCCGTCATCGTTTGCACGCCACCCTCCACGCACTCTGAAATCGCGACCTATTTCATTGACCGCGGACTTCCCGTCCTTTGCGAAAAACCGCTGAGTACGGATACCGCCAGCGCCCGCGCGCTTTGCGAGGCGGCCGAAAGCAAGGGTGTCATCCTGGCGATGGCGTCGAAGTTCCGCTACGTGGAAGACGTCATTCGCGCCCGCTCCATCATCACGTCGGGTCTGGTCGGCGACGTCATCCTTATGGAAAACGCGTTTGCCTCCAGCGTCAGCATGGAGCGCCGTTGGAACTCCGATCCAAAGGTCAGTGGCGGCGGCGTGTTAATCGACAACGGAACGCACTCCGTCGACATCGTGCGCTATTTGCTGGGACCGATTGTCGACATTCTGGCCGTCGAAGGAAAACGCATCCAGGATATTCCGGTGGAAGACTCGGCCAACCTGTTCGTGCACACCGAAAGTGGCGCGACCGCGCATATCGATCTCTCTTGGAGCCTGAACAAGGACTTGGACACGTTCATCCGGGTCTACGGTACGGATGGCACCATTCTGATCGGATGGCAGGAGTCCCGCTACAAGCAGAAGTCCAGTGCCGACTGGGTCGTCTTTGGTCAAGGGTATAACAAGTTCTCTGCTTTTGAAGGACAGATCCGGAATTTCTGCAACCGGATTCAAGGCACCGAGCCGTTGCTGATCTCCAATGAGGATGCCATCGCGTCCGTGGAGGTAATCCAGGCCGCCTACACCTCGCTGAAGCAAGGGGGATGGGTTACCATCAACGGGCCGGACGCAGTGCCTCGAAGCACGACTGCGGCGTAGCGTTATCCATGGCCGCACGTATACATCCCACGGCCCTCGTCGAGGCGGGGGCCGTGATCGGCGATGGGACAAGCGTATGGGACAACGTCCATATCCGCGCGCCATCCCGGATCGGTTCCGACTGTATCGTCGGCGAAAAAACCTACGTCGCCTACGGTGTGGAAATTGGCGATCGCGTCAAGATCAACGCTTTTGTCTACATCTGTACGGGTGTCACTATCGAGACAGGTGTGATGATCGCGGCGGGGACCACTTTCACCAACGACCGGTTCCCGCGCGCGACCACACCGGATCTCTCCGATCTCCGCGATTCTGGGCCGGACGAATTGACACTCGACACGCACGTTCGGGCGGGCGCCACAATCGGTGCCCGCTGTGTCATCGGTGGTGATTTGGAAATTGGCCGTTTCGCCATGGTCGGAATGGGGTCGGTGATCACCCGTAGCGTTCCCGACTTTCACATGGTTATGGGGCATCCCGCGCGGTCGGTCGGTGTCGTCTGCCGTTGTGGCGAGCCGGTTCTGAGGTTCGAGGGACCCGTTCCGGAAACGTCGGACGAAGTGGCGTGCGGTTCGTGCGGTTTGCGCTATAAGATGGATGGTGCAACGGTTATCGAACTCGATCCTCCCGGACAAACTTAGCGTCGGAGCATGTAATGGCGGAGACCCAGCGTAGCTGGTGTGTGGTCGGCGGGGGTATGCTCGGCCTGACCCTGGCTTGGCGGTTGTCTGAGGTCGGCCAACAGGTCACGGTGGTGGAGGCGGCTCCCGAATTGGGTGGTCTGGCGTCGGCGTGGCAATTGGGCGGCATCACCTGGGATCGCCACTACCACGTGACCTTGCTGTCGGACAGCTTTCTGCGGACTCTGCTGAAGGAGATCGATCTCGACGATGAGTTCGAGTGGCGGATAACGCAAACGGGGTTTTATGCGGACGGTGGGCTGTTCCGGCTGAACAACGCCATTGATTACCTCAAATTTCCGCCTTTGAATTTTATTGACAAGGTCCGTCTGGCGGGCACGATCATGTATGCGTCTCGGATCGAGGATGGCCGGTCCCTGGAGCGTGTGCCGCTAACCGAGTGGCTGATCAAGCTGTCGGGGAAGCGGGTGTTCGAACTCATCTGGCGGCCACTTCTGCGCGCAAAACTTGGCGATAATTACACGCAGGCGTCGGCCTCGTTCATTTGGGCGGTGATCCGCCGTCTGTATGCCGCCCGGCGAAGCGGCCTGAAGACCGAGATGTTCGGTTTTATCCCGGGCAGCTACGACCGCATCCTCAAGCGGTTGTCCGAGCGCCTTACCGCCCGCGGTGTCTCGTTGGAACTCGGATGTCCGGTGGAGAGCATCGAGCGAACCGGAAATGGTGTCCAAGTGCGATCCCGTCTCGGAGATCAACAATATGATCAAGTGGTCGTAACACTGGCCGGTCCGCTGGCGTCGAAGGTTTGTGTCGGCTTGAAACCAGAGGAAAAAGAGCGGCTCGAGGGCATCGTCTATCAAGGCATCGTCTGCGCCTCGCTGGTGCTCAAGCGGCCCCTAACACAGTACTATTTGACCTACATCACCGACGAAACCATTCCTTTCACCGCGATCGTCGAGATGACCGCCTTGATCGGAACCGAACAATTAGACGGACGATCGCTGATTTATTTGCCGCGTTACGTGACATCGGAAGACCCCTACTGGGCGCTTTCCGATGCCGAGGTGGAAGAGCATTTCATGGCGGGGCTAAGGAGAATGCATCCGGGTCTCGCTCCCGACGACATTCTGGCCTTTCGGATCTCGCGGGTGCGCCAAGTTCTCGCTATCTCTACATTGAACTATTCGGATCGGCTCCCGCCCATGATCACTTCGGTGCCCGGCCTTCACGTTGTTAACTCGGCACACATCGTCAACGGCACGCTCAACGTCAACGAAACCGTGGGGTTGGCCGAAAGCGCCATGCCGAAGCTGCTGGCGGCAGCCGAACCGTCCGGACAAAGCGATTAGGCGACAGGAACACCAATGATGGCGACCAACGGAAAACCGCTAGCCAGCCTCTCACTCGACCTCGACAATCTTTGGTCGTACATGAAAACCCATGGCGATCCGGGTTGGGAAGATTTCCCGACTTATCTGGATCTCGTTGTTCCGCGCGTTCTCGATTTTCTCAAGGAGCGGGATCTAACCATCACCTTTTTCATCGTCGGTCAGGATGCTGCGCTGGCCAAGAATCACGCGGCGCTGCGGGCCGTTACGGAGAACGGGCACGAAGTCGGCAATCACTCGTTTCGCCACGAACCGTGGCTGCAGCTCTACACGGACGACGAACTCGAAACAGAAATCGCCCGGGCGGAAGACGCTATCGCCGAGGCTACCGGAGACCGGCCGACCGGTTTCCGCGGTCCGGGCTTCAGTGTATCGGAGAGCGTTCTCAGAGTGCTGAAGCGGCGCGGCTACCGGTTCGATGCGTCCACGTTCCCCACGTTCCTGGGGCCGTTGGCACGATCCTACTATTTCTTCACCGCGAAGCTGACGCCGGAACAGCGGGAAGAACGGAAACTGTTGTTCGGTGGATTTCGTGAAGGCTTGCGGAGCACGGACGTTTACCGCTGGCAACTTGCTGAGGGACCTCTCACCGAGGTGCCGGTGACCACCATGCCCGTTGTCAAATTGCCATTTCATTTCAGCTATCTGATATACCTCGCCGGTTTTTCACCCGCGTTGGCGCGGTTTTATTTCCGAACGGCACTGACGGTCTGCCGTATTTTTCGCGTGCAGCCGTCGATGCTTCTTCATCCGCTCGATTTTCTCGGTAAGGATGACTTGGATGCTCTCGGGTTCTTCCCCGGCATGAGCGTCTCTGCCGAGGTCAAACTCGGCTGGATGAACGACTTTCTGGCCGAGTTCGCCCGTCAGTTCGAGGTGGTCCCCATGGGACGCCACGTAGATTCCATCGAGCAGGCCCGAAAACTGCCACTGGTAGCGCCACGGTTCGACAAGCCCGAGGCGACTTCGGTACCGGCGGTTTCTTAGCGGCCGAAAACACCTGACGAACCGCTGTGCCGCCACTGATTTTGGCGGTTCATCGTTGCCTGTCGCGGGCCCGCTTTTCTATGGCCTTTTTGGGGCGACCCATTTGGGGGGAATCGTTTCGCCATTGCACCAGGGTGCGGTCTGCGCCCTTGACCGCGATGAAAATCACGTTCATGTAGGGGGCTGTCCACAACCAAAGCAGTCGAACGAATGGCCAAGGAAGAAGTTCTCGAATTTCAAGGAGTGGTTACCGAACTTCTCCCCAACGCGATGTTTAGGGTGAAGCTGGAGAACGACCACGAGGTGCTCGCTCACACAGCGGGCAAGATGCGCAAAAACCGGATCCGCGTCCTGGCCGGTGACCGGGTGAACGTTGAAATCACCCCTTACGACCTGACAAAGGGTCGAATTACTTTCCGCTTCAAGTAGCATCCGCCAAAAACGGGTTACCGGAAACGGGTTGCCGGAAACGGTATGAATGAGGGTGGATAGCAATGCCTGCCCGTCCCGATGATGTATCGCGCCCTACTTTTGTCCTCGCTTCCGCGTCGCCGCGCCGATTGGATCTGCTTGCTCAGATCGGCATCACGCCGGATAAAGTCGCTCCAGCCGATATCGACGAGAGGCCTCTGAAGCGAGAGTTGCCGCGACACCTCGCGCGCCGCCTAGCGGTTGGTAAGGCCTGCGCCATTGCCGAGCGGTTTGCCGGATCCTGGGTGCTCGGTGCCGATACGGTGGTCGCGTGCGGCCGACGGACATTGCCCAAGGCATCGACGGAGAGCGAGGCATACCAGTGCCTCCGCCGGCTCTCTGGCCGGCGCCACCGGGTTTACGGTGGGGTTGCCCTTGTCGATCCCGAAGGTGGCGTCACGGACCGCCTCGTGATTACATCCGTTGCCTTCAAACGGCTGAGTTCGGAGGAAATGGCGGGCTATCTGGCCTCTCGCGAATGGGAAGACAAGGCCGGCGCTTACGCCATACAGGGCTTGGCCGCGGCGTTTGTCCGCTCTCTTATCGGGTCCTACTCCAATGTGGTCGGGCTCCCGCTCTTTGAAACGGCATCCGTGCTCAAAAGCCGGAATCTGCTCAGATGGCACCCGCCGGAACCGGCCGATGCCCCGTGATGATCTCTTTATAAGCACGTTGGGGGCGGAAACCCGCGCTGCGTTTGTCG
Organism: uncultured Rhodospirillales bacterium; assembly: GCA_937127205.1. Lineage (GTDB taxonomy): Bacteria > Pseudomonadota > Alphaproteobacteria > Rhodospirillales > Defluviicoccaceae > CAKZLS01. Next base: position 4,432 of record CAKZLS010000150.1, on the reverse strand, counting down.
AGGACGGCGTTCTGAGGCGGTTGGTGATATCCCGTCCGGATGATCAACCGCGCGCCGGCGATATCATCCTTGGCCGCGTCGTCAAGGTTGCGGCACAGATGGATGCCGCGTTCGTGGACCTCGGGTCGAACCGTGACGGCTTTCTTGGCCTCTCCGAAGTCAAACCAGAGGGTGGCAAAGATGCGCGCATTGGCGACTTCCTGTCCGAGGGCGACGCGGTTCTGGTGCAGGTGCGGGCGGAACCGGTGGGTGCCAAAGGCGCGAAGCTGACGGCGTGGCCGGCACTGCCGGGCCGATATCTTGTGTTTTTGCCTGGGCAACCTGGCGTGCGGCTGTCTCGTAAGATCGAAGATACCGCCGAGCGCTCGCTTCTCACCGAGGCGATGAATGAGTTGGCAACCGAATCAGCGACCGGCGCGGATGGCTGGATCGTGCGCAGCGTCGCCGCCGGTATCGGTCTGGATCGGATCACGGCGGAGGCCCGCAGGTTGCAATCCCTCTGGTCGGACGTGCAAACACAACGAGTGGCTGCGCGAGCGCCTGAACGCCTTAGCCATGGTTCCGACGCTGTTCTCGCTGCGGTCATCGAGGAGTCCGGACGGACATTCACGCGCGCTATTGCCGATACGCCCGAAAAGCTCGCCCATATCCGCCACACTCTGCCTGACGTGGCCGAACAGTGGGAATTTCATAGCGGCGCCAAGGACCTGTTCGACGCTTATGGGGTCGAGGAGCAGATCCAGGCACTGTTTAGCCCCCGGGTCCCGCTGCCTTCGGGGGGGGTGATCGAGATCGCCGAGACGGCGGCGGTGGTCGCCATCGATGTGGACACTGCATCTGCTTCTGGTGGCGGTCCGGAAGACAGCGCGCTCCGCGTCAATCTGGAAGCGGCCGAAGCTGTGGCCCGTCAGATCCACCTGCGTGATCTGGCGGGGCATATGATTATCGATTTCGTGCCCATGCGACGCCGCGACAATCGTTCGCGGGTGGTCACCGTATTGCGCAAAGCGCTGGAACGCGATCAGCGACCGGTTCAAGTTGCCGGCTACACGCCTTTCGGATTGGTGGAGTTGACGCGTCAGCGACGGGAACGATCGCTTAGACGCTGTCTGATGACGGCGTGTCCCACCTGTGAGGGTGCTGGCCACATCCGCTCGCCGGAGACAATTGCCCAGGAGGCGCTTAGACGCGTACTGGTGGAGGCGCGGATGGGCAGTGGTCCGGTCCTGAAGGTCACCGCGTCGCCGGCGGTGGTTGCTGCTTTACGGGCAGATCCGCTGGCGGCATTGTCCGCCGTCGAGAAACAACTGGGAACGGCGGTGGTGCTAAACGAGGACGCCGCGCTCCCGCCCGAAAAGTTCCATGTGACACCGGTTCGTCGTGGTGAGGGTTCATGACAGAGAAAGACGCGAAAGCCGCCAACGTCGTTCCCATCAAGCGGGCGCGTTGCCCGATGTGCCGGAAACCGGCCGAGTCGGAATGGCGACCGTTTTGTTCAAAACGATGCGCCGACATCGATCTTGGACGGTGGCTGAACGAATCCTATAGCATTCCATCGCAAGAGGAATCGGACGAGGATGGCGTACGTGAAGAAGATTAGTGGTTTGGATCAAACATATGGCACCCATACGATCGCGTTTCCCGCTCCCTCGGCAGGAGGGCGCGGGTCCCATCGTCAAGCGCGTCCGACGCCCCGAGGGAGCGGGAAACACGACCAGAAGGGCGACCTTTCGAGTCCCCTGGCGTCGTTGCGCGGCGCTGGTGATGCGACAGCATCACGCCGCGCCACGCGCCTAACCAGCGAAACTCGGAAGGTCGTCGGATGGGCACTATATGTTTGATTCAAACCACTAGGGTCGGTGGCTGGACAGGTTAATCCGTTCCTTGTTATAAGCGCCATTCTCCTCGTGCACTCGCAACAATGTTCATGAGGATCCAGCGAAGGAATGCCCAGGTAGCTCAGTTGGTAGAGCAGCGGACTGAAAATCCGCGTGTCGGTGGTTCGAATCCGCCCCTGGGCACCACCTCGACCGGTTGTAGCCTTCAGTATTATCCAGAAACATTCACGTGTTCACTAAGCGGGTGGAATGCATTCGATCGACCTCCGCGACTGCCTCTGGGCTGCCGCTGGGGGGCGTTTACGCTAGAGTGCGAAGGCGGTCTTCTTGCTGACGGTGCGTAGAACGAAACTGGAGCGGGCTCTTGCCAAGCCTGGTAACCGCGCCACGATTTTGTGGACCCTTTCGTAGTCGGTGGCGTCACCGGCAACGACACGAAGCAGATAGTCCGCGTCTCCAGACATCAGATAGCACTCCATGATGTCCGGGCACTCGACCACGGCCGCCTCGAAGGAGTCGAGGGTCTGCTCGTTTTGGCTGCTCAGTGTGACTTCCACGAAAATGCTGGCAGGCTTACCGACGGCCGCCTGGTTAACGAGCATTGCATAACCCTCGATGACACCCTCTTCCTCAAGGCGTCTAACCCGGCGCAGGCAGGCGGATGGCGACAGGTGAATGCTTTCCGCCAGATCCGCGTTGGTCATGCGCCCGTCGGTCTGCAGTAGGTTGGCGATCTTACGATCGATGGCATCCATTTCTATCATCCGCATATCATGCGGTAGAATTAGCTATCTGCGCAATTTTATTTGATAGACGGGGTTGGCTTACCGCAAATTCGCAAAGACATGCTTGTGGTTTTCCGCTTAGACTCTTTCGATAAATCAATCGGCAAAAATGGGAGGAAATCATGCGGATCGGTGTCCCCAAGGAAATCAAGGTTCATGAATACCGGGTCGGCCTGACCCCCGACAGCGCTCGTGAGTTCGTGGCCCACGGACATGACGTGCTGGTGGAGACCAATGCAGGCGCCGGCATCTTTTGTTCCGATGAAGACTACCGCGCCGTTGGCGCCCAGATCGCCGCCGACGCAAGCGAGGTCTTCGATAAGTCCGGAATGATCGTCAAGGTGAAGGAACCGCAGGCGCCCGAGCGCAAGATGCTGCGGGATGGACAGCTCCTTTTCACCTATCTGCATTTGGCACCCGATCCCGATCAAACCAGGGAACTCGTTGACAGCGGCGCCGTCTGCGTGGCCTACGAAACGGTTACCAACGGCCACGGCGGCCTGCCGTTGCTGGCGCCCATGTCGCAGGTGGCCGGCCGACTGTCGATCCAGGCGGGCGCCTATGCGTTGGAAAAGGCGCACGGCGGAAAAGGCATTTTGCTGGGCGGCGTCCCGGGCGTGGCGCCGGCCAAGGTCGTTGTCATCGGCGGCGGCGTGGTTGGTGAAAATGCCATCATGATGGCGCTCGGAATGGGCGCGGACGTGACCGTTCTCGACCGTAATGTCGATGTGCTCGGCCATCTCGCCGGCCGTTTCGGCTCCGCACTGAAGACCGTTTACTCGAACTGGGCATCGCTGGAACAATATGTGCTCGACGCCGACTTGGTTGTGGGCGGAGTTCTGGTGGTGGGCGCAGAGGCGCCGAAGCTGGTGACGGCCGACATGGTCAGGCGGATGAAACCGGGCTCTGTGCTTGCCGACGTGGCCATCGATCAGGGCGGCTGTTTCGAAACCTCGCGGCCGACCACCCACGCCGAGCCCACCTATATCGTTGACGACGTCGTGCACTACTGCGTCGCCAATATGCCCGGCGCGACGCCGAGCACGTCCACATACGCGCTGAACAACGTGACACTTCCCTACGGCCTCGCGCTGGCCGACAAGGGCTACAAGGCGGCGCTGCTGGATAACCCGAACTTCCGCGAGGGGCTCAACGTCTGCAAGGGCAAGGTCACGTACAAGGCCGTCGCCGAAGACCTCGACTACGACTACGTGGATCCATTGTCGGCCCTTAACGCCTGATCCGGTTTCGAACCCGCCGGCGCTTGCTATGGCGCCGGCGCTCGAAATTGTTTGCGGTGCGATATGGCGATTGCTGGGGAAACGCGGCGTTCGCTATTTGTCGAGCCAGGTAAAGGCCTTTGCCAGAAATGCATGGCCGTCGGTGCGCTGCCATTCACCGTGGGCCATGACGACGCGTTCGCACTCCCATCCCAGCATCTTGTCGCGCGCGGCACGGGCCGGTGCGCGATCAAGAAACGACAATCGCCATTCCAGCGGAGCGTGCGGATTGTCCGACGTGATGCCGTCCAGCTTGGCGAGCGACCGCCGCCATCCGCTCCAGTGCTCGCGAAGGAAGGGGTCTGTAAAATTTTCGATCAGGTCGGCGAGTATCACCGTGCGCGACGGCCGGTGGAAGAAAACCACCTCGTCCATCATCGGCGATCCGCGAAACCAGGCTTGATCCAAATCCGGCTGCCACTCCGCCGGCGGGTGATCGGACAGGGGCTCGCGAAACGAAAGATCGCGCCGCTTTTCGATCACCGATGGCAGGCCCCAGACCTGGGCCTCCGGATAGCGCGCCATCCAA
>CAKZLS010000149.1 GCA_937127205.1 uncultured Rhodospirillales bacterium | reverse complement strand
CATCGATTCAGAACTTTAACCCCTTGTCACCACCTCTTTCACCCGATTGCCCTGGCAGAGGTTATCGAACTGCTTGACGCGGATGAAGGGCAGTTCGACGCCATCGCTGGTCCCGCCGAAGAGATGGCGGCGTGGAACATTCTCTATCCCCGGTTCAGGATTGTCGTTCCGAGACCCACGATCAAGTGGCCGGTCGGGTACGCCCTGCCGATTGGCAGCACGGACCTGCTTCGCTTGGTCGACGCCTGGCTGCTTGACGCGGAGCAAACGGGTGTTATCGACGAACTCCGTGACTATTGGGCCCGCGGGAAAATCGAACAGACCAAGCCGCCGCGGTGGTCGGTGATTCGCGATATTCTACATTAAGTCGATTGACGAGGTGTTTTTGTGCCCCCGGGGCAACACGAAACGGACCAGCGCGACGCCGGTCCGTTCATGGACTTTATTATTTTAAACGCAACGGTCAGTTGCGTTTTGGCATCAGCACCGTGTAGTCGAAGTCCAGAACAACCGAGAGGTCGTACTTGCCCTCCTCGGTCTTGTAGGGGAACTCGGTGCAGGCGTTGTCCTTTGTAGCCACCGTGCGCAGCCTGAGCGCGCCAAGATCCGCGTGACCCGGCACTTCCATGGTGTCGAGCACCTCAGACCACGCATAAACCGTGTGCCCGGCGAAAGTGGGCGCCACGTGTCGCCCCCCATTGATGGCCGCCACCTTGAAGGCGTTGGCGAGGCCGTTGAACGACAACGACCGCGCCAGACTGATTATGTGGCCGCCATAGATGATACGGCGCCCGAAAAATCCGACCCTCTCGGTATGCTGGTTGAAGTGTACCTTGGCGGTGTTCTGATAGAGCCGCGTGGCGAGCATGTGATCGGACTCCTCGATGGTCATGCCATCCACATGGTCGATTTTCTCGCCTTTCTCGTAGTCCTCCCAGAAATGCGGACTGCCCGCCAGCGCCGCGTCGTAATTCTCGATTTGGAGGTTGTCGGGAACCGTTAGGTCGTCTGCGTCCACCGCTTTCGGAAGATCGGGAACTATGGTATCGGGAGCAGGAGAGTCTTTGTCCTGCTTGCGCACCATAACCCATCGAACATAGTCCAAAACCGTTTCACGACGCTGGTTGACGCCCACCGAGCGCACATGGACCACGCCGGTCTTGCCGCCCTTGTTCTCGTGCAGGCCGAGCACCGTCGAGGTCGTGGTCACGGTGTCGCCGGGATACACCGGTTCGACGAACTTGCCATTGGCGTAACCCAGGTTGGCGACGGCGTTTAGCGAGATGTCCGGCACGGTCTTGCCGAACACCATGTGGAAGGCCAGCATGTCGTCCACCGGCGCACGCTCTAGACCCAGCGCGGTCCTGGCGAATTCGTCGGACGAGTTCGTCGCGAAGCGCATACCGTACAGCGCCGTGTACAGGGACACGTCGCCATGGGTGATGGTCCGGGGCGTCGCGTGAACGATCTCCTGGCCCATCTTGAAGTCTTCGAAGTAATTGCCTGGATTGGTTTTGATGCTGCTGTTGGTTCTTGTGCTCATGGATCCACCCGCCTGTTTGTTTCGGGGCGCCCCCCGAGAGCGCCCCCGTTCTTCCGCCCTTGTCGCGTTCTAGAATTCGTACGCGGTGGCCAGCTCGGGATCCTTCTTGGCCACCAGGCGGGCGAGATCGACGATGACCTTTGCCTGCTTCCAGGTGGCGTCGTCCTGCATCTTGCCGTCGATCATGGCAACGCCGGAACCGTCGGGCATGGCCTCGAGGATGCGCTTGGCGAACAGCACTTCCTTGACCTCGGGGCTGAACACCTTCTTGGCGATGCCGATCTGGTTCGGTGCCAGCGACCACGCGCCGGCGCAGCCCATGAGAAAGGCGTTGCGGAACTGAGCCTCGCAGGCGGCCTCGTCCTTGATGTCGCCGAACGGCCCATAGAAGGCGCGCAGACCGTTGGAGAGACATGCATCGACCATGCGCGCCACCGTGTAATGCCACAGGTCCTGCTGGGAGAACGCGCGCTCGTCCTGGCCCTCGATCGGGTCGGCGAGAACGCCATAGTACGGATGGCCGCCGCCGACGCGGGTGGTTTTCATGCCGCGCGACGCCGCGAGATCGGCCGGCCCGAGGCTCATGCCGTGCATGCGCGGGCTGGCGCAGGCGATGTCGGCGACGTTCTTCACGCCCTGCGCGGTCTCGAGGATGGCATGGATGAGGATCGGCTTGGTGATCTCGTTCTTGGCCTCCAGAAGAGCCAAATATTGATCGACAAAATGGATGTCCCACGGGCCTTCGACTTTGGGGATCATGACCACATCGAGCTTGTTTCCTGCGGCCGCAAGGATTTGCTCCATGTCGTCGAGAAACCAAGGACTGTTGAGCGCGTTGACCCGGGTCCACAGCGCTGTTTCGCCGAAGTCTACGGCCTTGGCAACTTCGATGAACCCGGCCCGCGCCGCCTCCTTGGCGTCGGCGGGAATGGCGTCTTCCAGATTGCCGAGAAACACGTCCACCTGCTTCGCCATGTCCGGCACCCGGGCACGCAACTTCTCGATGTGCGGCGGGAAAAAGTGGATCATTCGCTCCGGGCGCACAGGCAGTTCGCGGACGGGCGCCGGCGCGCCGATGGCGAGCGGTTTATAAAATTGCGATGGCAGTTTCATGATTTTTCCCTTCCCCCGGAATTTTGATTGATTGTGCTTGTTGACCGCCTCTAGAGGTACCCCGAAGCGCCGTTTCAGTCAATTTCCATGGTGCAGTGCGGTAGCCAATGGCACGTCGCTCCCCGCGCCTATTCCGGGATGAACAAGCGGTGCCGGGGGATGGATCACTGCGTTGGGGGTGTCGTCCAGTTCCCATGTGATCGTGAGTGAAAAATCGTCGAAAGGCTTCGAATGCAGGACTCCGACGCCTGGGCTTTTGTGGTGATCGGCCCGGTACAATCCTTCGCCGCTATGATGCCGAAAGACGCGATCCAGGATTTCCGCTTCGGGAAGGATCCCGAATGCCTTGAAATACGCCTCGCCGAATGTCCAAACTCGATAGAAAGCGGCCGGCGATACCGTCTCGTCCAGGGGGCCGAGAAAAGCTTCGAGGATCGCTTGGATGTTTCGCCGGGAGCATATATACTCCACGTCGATCCCGACACGGCCAAGGCCGGAGGTGGCCGCGGCGGCAACGCCGCGGCTGTGCGAGAGTGAATTGCCCTGTTCCGATGTCACGCTCGAGCCGGGCGCGGTGGCCATTACGTCGGAGAGCAGTCGCCGAACCGCCGCCGATTGTTGTCGATGAGGTACTCTGACGCACAAGGGGGGCGGCGATATGGCGCGCACGCCATAGAAGATTTTCACGTTTGTGTCTTGAGGCGTCATTTGAAGCGGCGGCTCAGCAGTGGCAGAAATATCGAAGGCGAGAACCGATTCTCGCATAAATTCACGTATGCGTAACGATCAGGCAATTCGTTGATTTGCGGTCAATGTATCTGATAGTTGTCGTCGAACAATTGGACTTAAACACCTCTTACTCAGATACGAGGCTCAAAAAGGGAAACCCGCGCAATGCGTATTCTGCCGATATTCTTCGTACTCGTGATCGTTCTCGGCGGCTGTACCCGTACACAACCGGTTTACAATGTGACCGATCGTGCATTTCCGGAAGCAGCCAAGAACCTAAGCATGACGGAGATAGGAAACGCAATCATTGCCAGCCCCAGATCCCGCGGGTGGGCACTCCAAAAAGTAAGCCCGGGGGTCATTGAAGGCGAAATCAAGCTTAGAAAACATTACGCCAAGATCACGATAAATTACAATAAAACAAATTACTCTATTAAATATTTATCCAGTCGTAATTTAATGGCTACTGGGTCGGAAATTCACAGAAACTATAATAAGTGGATCAGAAACTTGGAAGACGATATTTGGCAATCGGTCTCGAAGGCGGCGGCCAAAAGTTAAGCAATTGAGAAAAGCAGTCCCTAGATCGCGAGCTTGGTCGTCTGCCGCCGCGTGTATCATTTGACGATAAAGCGGCTTTTGTCGGCAATCGATCATTTTTCCGATTGTCGATTTGGGGGTTGAGAGGTGCTGGCTCACCAATCGGGATTTGCTATCCAACACTCGTGCCGGCCAGAATCTTTGCCGGGCGGAGGGCCGGGCTGGGCATGAGCAACGATTTCGCCATCGCCATCGACCAATGGTCTGGGGCTTTCGTTAATGAACAAAGCAAAACTGTCCATCGCCTCGGCTGCTGCGTCGAGGAAGCTTCAATCCCGGCTAAATTACGGCGCCGAATGGGGCCAATGGAACGCCTAATGGCGCAGTGCGCGCTTGGGGTTCTGAGCGACCTGCCCGCCGCGGAAATCGTCTTGTGTTCGCGCTACGGAAATGTTGACATGCTGGCGTCTCTGCTGCGGTCCATCTCGGAACACGAGCCGCTGTCGCCCATGGCATTTTCGCTTGCGGTTCACAACGCTGCCGCCGGACTGCTGGGACAGATCCGCAACGACCGGACCGCGCATACGGCGCTGGCCGCGGGCCGGGAGACATTGTTCTCCGGGCTAACCGACGCATACGCGCGCCTCGCCACCGATTGCGAACGGCCGATCGCCCTGGTATTCGGCGACTGGCCGCTACCGAAGATATATCGGCGTTTTACGGATCTGGAGTGCGGCGGCACGGCGATGGCGTTCTTGATGCGTCGACCAATGCCGGGATCGCACTGCGCTCCCTATCTGCGGCCTCTGTGGAATGACGCGGAAGCCGAGCAGATCGAAGGAGCGGAGATTCTGGCGCGAAGGCTCGTGTCGGTGCTGCAATCGGAGTCGGAATTGATTTTTCAGGGACGACACAGCCCGGCGTGGAAACTTGCTGGCGCGTGATGGATCGTCTCGATTACTTGTGGCGACTGGTGGGAACGGGGCTTTCGTTCTCCTTCTTCGGCATCGGTGGCCTCGTTCTGGCGGTTACCGTGTTTCCGGCGATCAATCTGTTTATCGCCGACCCCGTCCGGCGGGTGGCGGTCGCACAACGGACCGTACATAGCGCGTTTCGCGCGTTCGTATGGTTCATGGTGGTCACGGGAACGATCCGGGTGGACGCGAGGGGCGTTGACATTCTGCGCGGCGACCGCGGTGTGCTCATCGCCGCAAATCACCCCAGCTTGCTGGATGTCGTGTTGCTGATGTCTCTGATGGACCGGGCGCAATGCGTGGTCAAGCACGAGATCTGGAACAACCCGTTCATGCGGGGCGTGGTCAAGGCGACCAACTACGTTCGGAACGACGATGATCCGGAAAAACTGATTGCCGAGTGTTCGAAACTCCTGGCCGAGGGCAACAATCTAATTATTTTCCCCGAAGGCTCGCGCACGGTAACCGGGCAACCCCTAAATCTTCAAAGAGGATTCGCCAATATCGCGGTACGTGCCGGGGCGAGTATTCGCTTGGTGACCATCACATGTGTACCGCCGTCGTTGCGGAAAGGGGAAAAATGGTACCACATTCCCACGCCGTCTTCGTTGTTCACCTTGCGCGTGCACGAACGGATCGATCCCGCAGGTTTTTGCGGTTATGGTCCGCCTTCGGTTGCTGCAAGGCGACTGGCGTCACAGATTGCGGACAGATTTGGGAATTTATTGCGGGATGCCTGAGCTTGAGAATGAAATTCGTGCGTTGATCGTCAACGCGCTGCTCCTCGAGGATATCAAACCCGAGGATATCGATGCCGACGAGGATCTCTTTGGAGACGAAGGGCTCGCCCTTGATTCCATTGACGCCCTTGAACTCGGGGTTGCGATACAGAAGCAATACGGCGTCAAAATCGATCCAGAGGACCCGCGCGTCCGGGACTATTTCCAGTCCGTGCGCACACTGGCGCGGTTCGTTGCCGAGCAGCGGCAAACGTGAGCGGGGGAACGGCTGTGGAAAAAGACCAGATCTATCAGATGCTCAAGGATTCCCTGATTGAATTGTTTGAGGTCCCGGAAGGCGACATCACTCCCGAGGCGAAACTGGACGAAGACCTTGACCTTGACAGTATCGACGTTATCGACCTCGTCGAAAAGCTTCAGGATGTGACCGGTAAAAAAATCGAGCCTGAAGAATTCAGGTCGATACGAACGGTTCAGGACGTGGCGGATCGAATTCATGACCTACTCGAAAAGGGCAAAATCTGAGCCGTACGCCGTTGTTTTTGCCGTCTTTTCACTGCTGTTTCCAATGATTGCGGTGATCTCGGTTCATACGGTGGGCCCCCTTCCCGCGGTGGTGGCGCTGTGCGCCCTGGCCTTGCTTCGCGTGGTCCTTCCCACCGCGCCAACGGTTCCCGCGTACGTGACGATTGCGCTTTTGGCCTCCGTTGCCGCCGTCGCCGTCATCGCCGCCATTGATGGGGAGTTGTCCATTCGCCTGTATCCGGTGTTTATGAATGGCGCCATGTTGATCGCTTTCGCGAGCACGCTGGTCGATCCGCCCAGTATGATCGAACGGTTCGCGCGCATCACCAGGCCCGACCTTCCGCCGAAAGCTGTCACTTACACCCGCAAGGTCACGATCGTGTGGACGGGTTTCTTCTTGGTCAACGGTTCCATCGCTCTTTGGACGGCCGTCGCAGGTTCCTGGACGGCTTGGACTCTATACAACGGCTGTATCGCCTATGTCATAATGGCAAGTCTCCTTATCATGGAATACCGGGTCCGGAGAAAGGTCGCGGGACGGGAAGCGGAGGCATGACCACGCTAGCGGGCCTCTGGGAGAGTGTCGCGATGGCGCCTCCGCAACGTCCCCTGTTCCTCTCCGGCGACCAGCCGGTGACGGCCGGAGAGATTGTTGCCACGGCGGATCTCAACAAGGATCTGATTGGCGACACGCAAGGGCCGGTTTTCCTTCACACTGACTCCGCCGCGATGTTCCTCGTGGGTATGCTGACGTGTGCCCAATTGGGGCGCGAATTGGTTTGCCCCGCCCATGTTGGCTCGACGTACCTGGATGAAATCGGCGTCGGCGCGGGTGTTGTACTTACCGACACCGCCGTTGATCATTCCAAAGCATTGCAGATGCGTCCCCTGGACCGACTGGGGACATCCACGGCTATGCCGAAACCGCCAACCCGGCCGCTAAGGATCACCTTCTTCACCTCTGGATCGAGTGGAACGCCGAAGGCCGTCGAACGGACCCTGGAGCAGATGGAAACGGAAGTGCGGGTGCTCGAGTCGCTGTGGGGCGGCGCGCCAGGGCCCGTTCTGGGAACGGTTACGCACCAGCATATTTACGGGCTCGGTTTTCGGATCGTCTGGCCGGTAATGGCGGGGCGTCCGAGCGCCGACCGCCGGACGGATTTCTGGGAGCAACTGCAGGACCGTCTTGCACCAGGCACCATGTTCATTTCCAGCCCGGCACACCTGACGCGCCTTCCCGGCCCAGGCTTTCTCGACAGGTGCCGCCCGCAGATGATTTTCTCGGCCGGCGCACTGTTACCTTTGGAGGCGGCCCAGGCGTGTGATCGGCTTTTCGGAACGATACCCGTCGAGATCCTTGGCAGCACCGAAACCAGCGCGGTGGCGTGGCGGCAACAGCGGACCGACGACGAGCTGTGGACGCCTCTGCCCGGCATCTCGGTCGCCACCGACCAGGACGGCTGTCTGACCGTCGAATCACCGTTCGTCGAACCCGGGCAGCGGATCACCATGGGCGATCGGGTCGAGATGGCGGAGCCCGGCACGTTCAGGCTTCTGGGGCGCGCCGACCGAGTGGTCAAGGTGGAGGGTGTGCGTGTGTCCCTCACCCGGGTCGAGGAGGCGCTGGCGGATCTTGAAGAGGTGGGCGAAACGGCGGTCGCGGTACTGCTCCACCGGCGAGGCCGGATCGGGGCGGTGGTCGTGCTCAGTCCGACGGGAACGTCCGCGCTGGCCGAGCAGGGGCCGTTTCGGCTGTCGCGGCGGCTGCGCGCGGCGCTCGCGGGGCGTCTCGATTCCATCGAACGGCCGAAGTTTTGGCGATTTGTGAGAACCTTGCCAATGAACAGTCAGGGAAAGCGCGTGGATGCGGATGTGCGCGCGCTGTTCGACACCTCTTCCAATCCGGAACACGCCACGCCGGGCGTGCGCCGCATGGACGATCATGAGGCCGAAATCGATGTCCGCCTGGATGGCGACATGCCCTGGTTCGGCGGGCATTTCCCCGGCCAGCCTGTCTTCCCCGGGGTGGCGGAAGTGCATCTGGCGGTTAGTTGGTCGCAGCGCGTGTGGAACTGGTGCCCCTCGAGTGGTGTGCTCACCCGGGTCAAGTTTCACCAGGTTCTGCGCCCGGACGACGAACTACGCCTGACCCTTAAACGCGACACCGCGCGCGACCGGCTGCAGTTCCGGATTATGCTTGGTGATGTGGTCGCGGGCGAAGGCACTGTCGGGGGCGCCGGGTGAACGCGTTCCGTCTCTGTGCGATTATTCCAACCTTCAATCATTATTTGGTCCTGCCGGATATCATCTCGTCTTTTGCCGCCCGTAATGTGCCGGTCATCGTCGTTGATGACGGTAGCGTTCCGGCGGCCGCCGAGCGCATCGCGGCCGCCTGCAAGAGCGTTGCGACCGCCGAATACGTGCGTCATGAAGTGAACCGGGGCAAGGGGGCCGCTGTCCTGAGCGGCCTCGAGCGTGCGGCGCAGCGCGGCTTTACCCACGCGGTTCAGATCGACGCCGACGGACAGCACGAAATGGGCCGCCTGGACGCACTGATGGCGGCTGCGCGCACCTCGGGAAACCAAACGGTAGGGGGATCTACCGGCCGCCTGGACGCACTGATGGCGGCTGCGCGCACCAATCCGGGCGCCATCGTCTTGGGGCAACCGCGATTTGATGCCACGATGCCGCTCATTCGGAAATCCGGGCGCTGGCTTACCCATGTCTTGGTGTTCATCAACACGCTATCCTTCGATATCAAGGACAGCATGTGCGGTTTCCGGGTGTATCCGATCGCCACGGTGCTGCCCATTGCGCGCGACGACGTGATCGGCCGCCACATGGATTTCGACCCCGAGGTCCTGGTCCGCTCGCACTGGCGCGGAATGCCGTTTGTCGGTATCCCCGTCGATGTCACCTATCCGTCGGAGAACATCTCAAATTTCGATTTGCGGCGCGACAACGTTCGAATCGCCGGGATGCATGCGCGGACGTTCTTCGGCATGCTGGCCCGTTCGCCGCGACTGTTGATGCGCAACGTCTCGTCCGCCTGGAGCAGGGGGAACCGATCCGGCCATTGGTCCGACTACGGTGAGCGCGGCGCCTATTGGGGATTGCGTTTCCTCGCCGCCGTGTATCGGCTTCTAGGACGGCGGATCTGTCTTTGCGTCTTGTTATTTCCGGTTCTTTACTTCTGGCTCACCGGACGAAAACAGCGCCGCGCATCCATCGCCTACCTCGATCAGGCGTGGAAAGCCGGCTTTCTTCTGCGTAAACCGAATCTATTCATGAGCTTTCGCCATTTCATGACCTTTGCCGGCGCCGCGCTGGACAAGCTCGGGGCGTGGACCGGCAAGCTTTCGAACAGCGACCTGGACATGGTTTCACCGGATCTTTTTACGGAGGCTTTGGAGGACAAGCGCGGCGCGTTCGTCATCACCGCTCACCTTGGAAATCCCGAAGTCTTGCGGGCCGTTGGCACGGCCGAGGGGTGGCGAATCAATGTCTTCGTCCACACTGTACACGCGGAACGCTTCAACCGCTTGATCGAGGCATTCTCGCCGGAGTCGGCGACGAGGATGATGCAGGTTACCGACCTGGGACCGGAGACAGCGGTCACCATGAGCGACGCGGTCGAGCGGGGGGAATGGGTAGTTATGGTAGGCGATCGTATCGCCGTCAGCGAAGAGGGCGACCGGGTCGCCTGGGTTCCCTTTTTGGGCGAATTGGCGCCGTTCCCTGTGGGACCGTATATCCTGGCTTCTCTCTTGAAGTGCCCAACCTACCTGTTGTTCAGCCTCCGTCACGGCGATCGCCATCAAGTCCATTTTCAAAAACTTGCG
>CAKZLS010000148.1 GCA_937127205.1 uncultured Rhodospirillales bacterium | reverse complement strand
GGCGACACCCGCCGGTTTCGTAGGCGGGGACGGCCACCCCCCGGCCGTCCCCGTCGCTTTCTCTGGCTCGCGGGACATAGTGGTTTGGATCCAACATATGGTGCCCATACGATCGTTTTTCCCGTTCCCTCGGTAGGAGGGCGCTCGCCGGCGATGGGGACCCATCGTCAAGGGTGTCCGACGCCCCGAGAGAACGGGAAAAACGACCCGAAGGGCGGCCTTCCGAGCCTCTTGGCGTCGTTGCGCGACGCATATGATGCCATGGCATCACTACGCGCCACGCGCCTAACCAACAAACTCGGAAGGTCGTCGTATGGGTACCATACGTTAGATCCAGACCACTAGAACAGCGATGAAGAACAAAGGCGGCCTCAGAAAAGCCGATTTCTGGACGAGCATCGTTTTGTTCGGCCTCGGCGCCGCCATGATCGCCGAAGCCACGACGTTCCCCATGCAGGACAGCTACGGCGGGGTGCAAAACGTCTGGTACGTCTCGCCGGCCCTGTTTCCATTGCTCGTCGCGGGCGCCCTGGTTGTTCTCTCCGTCGTTTTGTTCGTCAACGCCATCGTCACCGGTGGCGCGCGTCAAGCGCTTGCGGCCCTGGGACAGGGCATCGGCACAATCAGCGAGCGCGATTTTCGATTGATCGCCATCGTTGCGCTGATCGCGGCGTACGTGTACGGCCTGATCCCCAGGATGGATTTCCTCGTTGCGACGGTGTTGTTTTTGCAAGCGTTCGTTGTCGCCTTCTATGTCGATCGCCCGGCGCTGGCAAAGATCCATGTCGTGGCGTTTTGCGCTGTCTCGTTTGTAATGGGTGTGCTCGCGATCTTTGGCGTGAGCCATATTCGCGGCTCCGATTCCGCGCTGCTCATCGATGTGGCGGGAATAGCGGTGCTCGCCGCCCTTGCGGCTTACGCTTACGCCAACGTCTTCATCGGCCAGGAACGGCACGAGGAACGCCTGGAGGACCGGCGGCGGCTCAGGATCGCGCTGACCATCAGCGTCGTCGTGCCGTTGGTGCTTTGCCCCACCTTCAAGTATTTCCTGCTTGTCCCGCTGCCGGTGGAGGGCCTCGTGATCGAGGCCATGGACCACCTCAACTACGCATTGCGCGCGCTCGCCGATTGAGGTCCTGGTGACACGCCCATGAGCCTGTTCGATCAGTTTTCCACCTTCTTCTCGGCCATGGGCGGTTTGCTTAGCGACCCGGCCAACATCGTCGTCCTGATGCTTGCGAGCTTCATGGGCATCGTGTTCGGTGCGATGCCGGGACTGACGGCCACGCTTGGCGTGGCGTTGCTGACGACGCTGACGTACGGAATGCCGCTGGGGACGGCGCTGATTGCCCTTCTCGCCATGTACGTGGGCGCGATTTACGGCGGATCGTACCCATCGATCCTCATCAACATTCCGGGCACTGCCGCGTCCGCCGCCACCGCCATGGACGGGTATCCCATCGCCCAAAAAGGCGAGGGCGGACGGGCGCTGGGCCTGACCACCACGGCGTCGTTCCTCGGCACCATCATCGGCATGGTGTCGCTGGTGGCCTTTGCGCCGCTGATCGCCGAATTGGCGCTACAGTTCACGTCCTACGAATTTTTCCTTCTGGCGTTCTTCGGCATCGTCATCAGCGGCACGCTGACCAGCACGGATCTTGTCTACAAGGGCTGGATCGCCGGCCTGCTCGGCCTTGCGCTGTCGACCATCGGCCGCGACCATTTGCAATTCTATCCGCGCTATACCTTCGACACCGCGGCGCTCGATGGCGGCATCGAAGTGGTCCCGGTGCTGATCGGCGCCTTCGGTATTCCGCAGATCATCAAGGTGCTGCGCGACCGGCTCTCCATGGGCAAGCCCGCCGAAGTGCGGCGCATCCTGCCCGAGTTCCGGACCATCGCCCGCAATATCAAGCATATTGTCCGCTCCTCGTTGATCGGCGTCGGCATCGGCGCGGTGCCGGGGGTGGGCGAGGACATCGCCGGATGGGTATCCTACGGTGCCGCGAAAAACACCTCCAAGCATCCCGAAACCTTCGGCACCGGCGAGCCGGCGGGTTTGGTTTCTTCGGAAACCGCCAACAACGCCTGTATCGGCGGAGCATTAATTCCGCTGTTGACCCTCGGCATTCCGGGAAGTCCGCCGGCGGTGATGCTGCTGGGTGCGCTGATGCTTCACGGCGTCAATCCGGGGCCGATGATCACCTTCGAGCGGCCCGGCTTTCTGGTGGAGGTGACCGCCGTGATGCTATTGGCGTCGCTTGCCATGTGGATCAACGGCATGCTGCTGGCCCGCCAGGTGGTGAAGGTCCTGCGGGTACCCACCACCATCTTTCTGCCGGTGGTGGCGGTGCTGTGCGTCATCGGCTCCTACGCGCTTGGTCTCAACATCGTCAACCTGTATCTCATGGTTCCGGTGGGCATTGCCGCCTATTTCCTGACCGAGATGGAGTATCCCATCTCGCCGTTGGTGATCGGCGTCATTCTCGGGCCCATGGCCGACGAAAACCTGCGCCGCGCGCTGATGGTATCGGAGGGAAGCCTCGCCGGGTTCTTCAGCCGCCCGGTCTCGGTGCTGCTTATTGTGGTGATCATGCTGACCGTGCTGTCACAGATCCCGGCCTATAAGCGCTGGCGGGCTCGGATGTGGCAGCGCCTGATGCGGCGCACGGGGCCGGAAGGATGACCCAACCCATCACAAATAGTTCATACGGTACCTTTGTACGGTTGATTTCTTAATCGAGAGGCCCACGTCCAGGGAATAAGTTTAGAACCGCTTTAAACAGGAATGACATGCGACACATTCCCGAGGCTAGGGAAAGTTTATCCGAGAATGGTTGAGTGCTGGTAACCGGCCACTTTAGGTGATGAGGGAGCCGCAGGTGTGTCCAAACAAAAACATGTGACCAAAGCTGTCGCCCAGCACGGCTGGTCAAATCTCAGAGATTGGGTCAGTGCGCTGGACGAATTGGCTGATCTTGCCGACGAACAGATCGACCGCGTGGCTGAACGTGCGCACGACCGCGCCTCGCCGTGCAAGCCGCACCCAAAATAAGGTCTGGTTTTAGCGCGGGGACCCGGCGCGGCGTCCGGTGGCCGCGAATCGTGGAGCCCACATCGTGCTGTCGTCGTCTTCCGAGAACAATGCTTCCAGGTTCTTCATCACCGTGCCGCCCAGTTCCTCGGCATCGATCAGGGTCACCGCGCGGCGGTAGTATCGGGTGACGTCGTGGCCGATGCCGATGGCCGTGAGTTCCACGGGAGATTGATTCTCGATCCAGTCGATCACCTGGCGGAGATGGCGTTCGAGGTAATTGCCCGGATTGGCCGACAGCGTGGCGTCGTCCACCGGCGCTCCGTCCGAAATAACCATGAGGATGCGGCGCTGTTCCGACCGCGCCAACAGGCGGGAATGCGCCCATAACAGCGCTTCACCGTCGATGTTTTCCTTGAGAAGGCCCTCGCGCAGCATCAGCCCGAGATTGCGGCGCGCCCGTCTCCACGGTTGATCGGCCGCCTTGAACACGATATGGCGCAGATCGTTGAGTCGGCCCGGGTTTTTGGGTCGGCCCTCGGTGACCCACCGCTCGCGGCACAGGCCGCCCTTCCAGGCTCGAGTGGTGAAGCCGAGTATCTCCACCTTCACGCCGCATCGCTCCAAGGTGCGCGCTAGAATATCGGCACTCATGGCGGCCACCGAAATCGGCCGGCCGCGCATGGATCCGGAATTGTCGATCAGCAAACTGACGACGGTATCGCGGAAATCGGTTTCCTTCTCGCGCTTGAAGCTGAGCGGATGGAGAGGGTCCACCACAACCCGCGACAGGCGGCCCGCGTCCAGCAGTCCTTCCTCCAGGTCGAATTCCCACGCCCGGGTCTGCTTGGCCAGGAGCCTGCGCTGGAGCCTGTTGGCGAGCCGCGAAACCACGCTCTCCATGTTGGCGAGCTGCTGATCCAGCAGCGCCCGCAGGCGGGTGAGTTCCTCGGGATCGCATAGCGTATAAGCCTCGACCACTTCGTCGTACTCGGTGGTGAACGCCCGGTAGACCGGTCCGTCCAGTTCCGGCATGTCTCCCTTGAAATTGCGCCGCGCGGTCGGGCCGGCGGGGCTCATGCCGCCTTCGCCGGACATGAAATCATCCCCCGAGCTCTCTTCGGGGTGTTCCCCGTATTCGTCCCCGTCCGCTTCTCCGGGGGAAGCCGAGGCGCTCTCTGAAGCGCCTTCGGCGCCTTCCGAAGGCGAATCATCGGAGTCGGGCGTCTGTTCGTTACCGTCGCTCTCGTCTTCCCGGTTGTCCTCGTTGAGCGAGGGATCGTTATCGTCAATGAGCCCCAAGGATCGGATCATCTGCGACAAAACATCGGCGAACACAGCCTGGTCGGTCAAATTCTCGGTCAATCGCGTCACTTCAGGTCCGCAATGCGTGTTGAAGTGCGCGCGCCAAGCGTCGGCGAGTGCTTCCGCGGCCGGCGGTACTTTTGTTCCCGTGAGTTTTTCCCGGATCAACAGGCCCATGGTTTCGGCCATGAGCGCCGGATCGTCGGTCGCGGCCGACGCATAGCCCCGCGAGTCGCACGCATGATCGAGGAGCGCCGCGAGGTTGTGGGCGACGCCATGGAACTGTCGCATTCCAAGGGTCTGAACCCGGACCTGCTCGACGGTATCGAACAGCGCGCGAGCCTCGGTGCCCGCGGGTCTCCGCCGCTGGTGCGCCCCGGCATCGTGATACCGCAGGTTCAGCGCCATCGCGTCGGCGACCCCTCTCAATTGCGCGATCTCGTTGCCTTGGGCACGCGAACTGGGCGAAGGCAGACGCACCTTGTTGCCGCGCGCATCGATCTTGCTTTCGCCGCCGGCAAAGGTGACACCCACTTCGCCGTGACCGCTCATTGCCCGCACGGCGGCAGCGGTCACCCGCTTTACCGTCGCCGAGGGGTCGTCGCGGTTCTTCAAGGCCGGCTAACTCAAAACGGCGTGCATGGCGGACTCGGGAAGGTCCTCAGCGAAACAGCGCTGATAATACTCGGCCACGGTCGGCCGCTCGAGTTCGTCGCACTTATTCAGGAAGGTGAGGCGAAAGGCTACGCCGATGCTGCTGAAGATCTCAGCATTCTCCGCCCAAGTGATGACAGTCCGCGGCGACATCACCGTCGAGATGTCGCCGTTCATGAACCCGGCGCGGGTCAGGTCGGCCAATTCCACCATCGCCGCGACTTTCAGCTTGCCTTCGGCGTTATTGTAGGAGGGCACTTTGGCAACGACGATTTCCTGCTCCGCTTCGCTCGGCAGGTAGTTGAGCGTCGCCACAATGTTCCAGCGGTCCATCTGGCCTTGGTTGATTTGCTGGGTGCCGTGATAGAGCCCGGTGGTGTCGCCGAGCCCGACCGTGTTGGTGGTGGCAAACAGGCGAAAATAGGGATGCGGCCGCATAACCCGGTTCTGGTCGAGCAGAGTGAGCTTGCCTTCCACCTCGAGGATCCGCTGGATAACGAACATGACATCCGGGCGGCCGGCGTCGTATTCGTCGAACACCAAAGCGGTGGGGCGCTGTAACGCCCAAGGCAAAATGCCCTCGCGGAATTCCGTCACCTGCGCGCCGTCACGCAGAACAATCGCATCACGTCCGACCAAATCGATGCGGCTGATATGACTGTCCAGATTGACCCGGACGCAAGGCCAGTTGAGCCGTGCTGCCACCTGTTCGATGTGCGTCGATTTGCCGGTGCCATGGTAACCCTGGATCATCAGCCGCCGATTGTGGGCAAATCCCGCGAGAATTGCCAAGGTGGTGTCGCGGTCGAAACGATAGGCTTCGTCCACGTCCGGAACGTGATCATCGCCGGCGCTGAATGCCGGCACTTCCACATCGGTATCGATGCCAAAGGTCTGCCGCACCGACAGGGTGATGTCGGGCGCATTCAGCATGCATCCTGGCGAAGGACTATCGGTCGGGTTATCAGGCATCATCACTGGCTCATTCGGTGGCGGAAGTCAGGTGTTCGGGTCGCGGTTCCGGAGCAATGTCCCCAAGGCGCGTGCTTATGACATAAGAGTCTTGCAGCGCACAAACCATCCCTTTTGCGTCAGATCTTAAAGGTGTTCAGAACGGTTTGATAGGCCTCGTTGATTTCTTTAAATTTTTCCTCGGCTGCTTTGTCCCCGCCATTGGCGTCCGGGTGGTAGCGTTTCACCAGTTGCTTGTATCGCGCCTTTAGCGTGGCCACGGTGACCGGCGGGTCGAGGTCGAGGGTGAGGAGTGCACGCGCTTCCGGCGTCTCGGGCCGGTTCGGGACGTGCGCTTCGTCGTCACCGAACAGGCCGAAATCATCGCGGAACCGTTCGCTCTTGAAGGAAAACGACTTGGGCGGGGAACCAAAAGCCCACGACGGCCGGTCCCAGACCGTATCCTTGCGGACATCCGCCTCGACCTCCTCGTCGGACATACCGGAATAGTAATTCCACGTTCGGTTATACTGACGAATGTGTTCCATGCAGTACCACCAGTATTCGCGCAATTGGTTGCGGGATCGCGGCGCCTTGAATACGCCTTCCTCCGTACAGCCGGGCCAGTCACAGGCCCGGCCGGTTGGTTCCGGTGCATCACCCGCGCGTCGTCGTTTGCGTCCGCCGGTCATTCGGTAGAACCGTTTCATCAGGGTACTATGGTTTGTCGGATTGTTGGAAGCAACCCGGTGCGGTGGGTCCAAACAGGTTAATTTCTTTGCCGGCGCGGGAAGGTGAGCAAAGCTACCGCTGAGGTGATCAACGCCAGACCGCCGACCCGGGTGAGCGACAGCGGTTCGCCGAGGGCGATGGCGGAGGATAACACGCCGATCACCGGCACGCCCAAGGAAGCGAGCGCGGTGGTGATCGCCGGCAAGCGGCGGGCGACGGTGACATAGGCCCAGAAGCAGAATGCTGACGCCACGGGACCATTGTACGCCATCACCAGCACCAGATCCGCCGACCAGCGGATATCCGAAACAGGTTCGGTTATCATGGCACCGATTGCCAGCGCGCCACCGCCGATCAGCATTTGCCAGGGCATGAGCTGGAGCGGGCTCATGTGCCACGTGTGCTGGCGAATATGAACGATGCTCACGGCCCACGACATGGCTGCGGCCAAGAGCATGGCGTTTCCGGCCACGGCGCGCACGTCCGAGAGATCGAAACCTTGCGGATTGAACAGCACCCCGATGCCCGTCAATCCTAACAACAGCGCCGCCGCTTCAGCCCGACGCGGACGCTCGCCGAGGGTCAGCGCCGCAATGGGCACCACCCAAAGCGGCGTGGTGTAGGCCAGGATTGCCGCGCGTCCCGCGTCCACGTACTGCAGCCCGATGGTAATAAGAGCCAGAAAGAGGCCGATTTGAAAGATCGATATGGACACCACCACGGGTATATCCGCGCGACCGGGAAGGCGGATCCGGCCGAGGGCCGCCAGCAGGGCAAACAGGCAGACCGCGCCCAGCAGCACGCGTGCCGCCGCGAACCATAACGGTGGAATCAGCTGCAATCCCACCTTCATGACCGGCCAGTTGGCGCCCCACAAGAGAATGACGGCGGCAAGCAGAACGGCGGCCTGACGCGAGGTTGGCTGGGCCGACATTGCGGTGTTATGGCGGTTTGGGCTTGATCATCGTGTCCGACCATACCAAAACTTCGGTAACTCACCCGATGGAAAATGGATACCGCCACGATGGGAACTGCGGACGCGATCAACAACAAGCTGACGGCGGCACTGGCACCGACCCGCCTGATGGTGGTGGACGAGTCCCACCAGCACGTGGGCCATGCAGGCCACCGGCCGGAAGGCGAAACCCATTTCCGGGTGGAAATCGCCTCGGCGGCTTTCGCGGGCAAGAACCGGGTGGAACGCCAGCGCATGGTCTATGCCGCCCTGGCGGAGGAGTTGTCGGCGGGCCTCCACGCCCTCGCGCTGAAAACCGTCACGCCCGACGAGGACGGGGCAGCGGCCCCGTAAATCGGTGTCCGTTTCCTACTCCTCGCCGGTGTAGTGATCCGGCCACTCCCGTTTCACCACGGGGCTGTCGCTGGAAAACGCATGGCAGCTGTCGAGCAGGGTCGGTTTGCCGCCGGCCGGCGACGCGCTCTGGCGCCGCGAGCGCGCCGGTCCCACGGTCTGCATCACGGTGGTGGTCACCGGACCCAGCAGCAGATCGGTCAAATGCGTACATCCGCTGGGACCCCCCATCCGCTTCGTGATTGAACGCCGCCAGCCGGGACCGACACGCAATCCCACCAAGGCGTCGAACACCGGGTTCATGCCGGGGCACACGGTAAACGGCGAGGCCTCGGTATGGGCTTCGGCCGCTTGCACCACCAGATCGTCGTCCACGGTCAGTCGTATGTGCATGCGATGGATGGGTTCGCCGCTGTTAATCCCGGCGCGGTCGTGATTGTCGAACGAATAGGTCTTGGTGTCTTCCAGCATCGCTTCAACGTCCCACATGCCGTCCGCACGCTTGAATCCCCGGCAGCGAATGTCGCGTGTGTGGATGTGATCGCGGGCTGCTGGCTTGGTCAATGGCATTGAAAATCACTCCTCGTGCGGAAGGTCGAAAACCTCGGATTGGGCCTTTTGGAACATGGCATCCATTTCGCCGCTGACGGCCCGGCACAAATCGAGGGCCGAGACGATGCTGACCGTTTTGCCGTCATCGCCGGCCACGGGAATGTGGGTCAGCCCCCGTATGCGCATGAGCTCCAGGGCATCGGTGGCCGAATCGTCGGGACGGAGTGTGTCGGGACGCGCCGTCATCGCCTGAGCTACCAACGCTTGCTTCGGATCGTTGCCCGCCGAGATCATCCATCGGGCCAGGTCGCGCTCCGTAAGTACACCGACCAGATTACCAACCTCGTCTTCGACAGGCAGTACGCCCTGGTCCCGCTCCGCCATTCGGTGCGCCGCCTGATGGACGGTGGCCGAGGGTGAAACCGTTTCAAAGCCGCCCGCCTGCACGACATCCGGTATGATCTTGAGCTTCTTCAATATCCGTCTCTGTTTCTCGTGACCGGCCCTTATGCCTTGGGCGCGTCTTCTTTGGTCTCGCGCGGTGGGGTTATGCGGATCGCCGTGATCTGGTTGCGTAACCGGCGCAGGATCTCGAAACGCAGATCATGGAAGTTGAAGGCCTGACCGATGTCGGGGATGCGCCGGGCTTCATGCAGCACCAGCCCGGCAACCGTGGCCGCTTCCTCGTCGGGAAGGCCCCATTCGAACCGGCGATTGAGATCGCGAATCGTCACCGTGCCCTGCACCACGTAGCTGCCGTCGGGCTGCCGTATGACGCCGGGAACGTCGACGTCGTGCTCGTCGGCGATCTCGCCCACGATCTCCTCCAGGATATCCTCAAGCGTGACGATCCCCATCAAGCTGCCGTACTCGTCGACCACCAGGGCGAAGTGCTCGCGCCGGCGGCGAAAAGCCTGCAGCTGGTCCAATAATGAGGTGGACTCGGGTACGAACCATGGATCCGCCGCCAGCTCCTCCACGTCGAGGCCTTCGAGCTTGCCCTCCATGGCCTTGACCGCCCGGAGCAAAGCTTTGGCATGGATGACGCCAAGGATATTGTCCGGCTCGCCCCGCCAAATCGGGATCCGCGTGAACGGACTGGCCAGCACCTGGGCGACCACGCCGTCCGGCGGGTCGTCGGCGTCGATCATGGTCACGTTCTTGCGGTGGGTCATGATCTCTCCGACGTCCACTTCGGCCAGATCGAGAATGCTCCGGAGCATGGCGCGTTCGTGCC
This sequence comes from uncultured Rhodospirillales bacterium, assembly GCA_937127205.1. GTDB lineage: Bacteria > Pseudomonadota > Alphaproteobacteria > Rhodospirillales > Defluviicoccaceae > CAKZLS01. The sequence continues at coordinate 4,658 of CAKZLS010000148.1, read as the reverse complement.
TGACTTCGGTGCCTTCGCCCCGGTGCAACTCGATCGCGCCCCGGAGTGCTTCCGAACTAGGACCGAGACCTTCCTTGAACTCCGGATCGGCACCGAACAGTCGAAGGGTTATCTGAACCACAAACTGCATGGCGCGCGTAACCGGCGAGAACACAATGACCAGGGTGTTGATGACCGGGGCGATCCACAGCGCGACCTTATTGGCATTCCGGTACGCAAAGGTCTTGGGGAGAATTTCGGCGAAGATCAGCACCAGCAGCGTCATCCCCAGTGTTGCGTAGACAACCCCCGCTTCCCCGAACATCGTGATCAGCGCGCTGGTCGCCAGTGCCGAGGCGAAGATGTTCACCAGGTTGTTGCCCAGCAGGATCGAGCCGATAAGGCGGTCGGTGTTGCCGAGGAGACGATTGACGATCCCGGCTTTCTGGTTGCCGTTCTGCTCCATCTGATGCATCAGCGGCCGCGAAGCGGCGGTAAGAGCCGTTTCGGATCCGGAGAAAAATGCCGATAGCAGGAGCAACAGGAAGATAGCACTGAGGACAATCAACAAGGGTGTCATTGCTGCGTTTTCCGAAAACAGACGATAGGGCGCTCTCTAAACGGAGACGGCATCGGACAGGAATGTGTGAACGGTCGGCGCGTCGACGTCGCGGCTGATGAAGGATTGACCGATCCCGCGGGCCAGCACGAACGTCATACGGCCGTCGCGAACCTTTTTGTCGCGGCTCATGTGATCCATCAAGGCGTCGGCGGACCAGTTCACCCCCTGCACCGTCGGCAAACGGGTGGGCATACCGACGCCGTTCAGGTGCCGGCGCAGCCGTTCCAGATCGCCGGCCGGGCAAAGACCGAGTCGAACCGAGAGATCGAACGCCATGACCATGCCGATCGCCACCGCTTCGCCATGGAGCAATGCGTCTCCATATCCCGTTTCGGCCTCCAGCGCATGGCCGAATGTGTGCCCCAGGTTGAGCAGCGCCCGCTGACCGGCTTCGCGCTCATCCGCCGCCACAATCGCCGCCTTGGCCTTGCAACTGGTTACAACGGCGTGCGTCTGGGCCGCATGATCGCCGCCGCATACCGCGGCACCGTTCAATTCGAGCCAAGCGAAGAAGTCCGGATCGTCGATCAGACCATACTTCACCACTTCCGCGTATCCCGCGCGCAGCTGGCGAGAATCCAGCGTATCGAGGGTTTGAACGTCGGCCAGAACCAGCCGGGGCTGATGGAACAGCCCAACCAGATTTTTTCCCCGACGCGTATTGATTCCGGTCTTGCCCCCGACCGAGCTGTCGACCTGCGCTAGCAGGGTGGTGGGAATTTGAACGTAGTCGAGGCCGCGCAGCAGAATGCCGGCGGCGAACCCGGTGATATCGCCGATCACGCCGCCTCCGAGGGCGACCAGCATCGTTCCGCGCTCAACGGATTGGTCGAGAAGCCCGTCGGCCAGGTCCCGCAGGTGATCGAAGCTCTTGGTCTGCTCGCCGGCGGGCAGGACGAGATGGTCGCAGTCTATGCCTTCGCGCTTCAACGAGTCTTGAAGCTCTGCGAGGTAAAGCGGCGCAACCGTTTTGTCGGTGATCACGATAACCCGCGGCTGCGCGAGCACCGGTCGCAGGCGGCGCCCGGCATCGTGTACCAGGCCCTCTCCCACCCGGATTTCGTAAGACCGTTGTCCCAGGTCGAGCTGGATCAGTTCGGCAGGGGAAAGGGGGTCATCAATAAGCGTGTTCATTCATCTCCTGCCGCCGGATGTGTCGATGCCGTCTCTATGGCCGCAAGCTGCTTGACAACCACGTCGACCACATCGTCGGGTGGACCTTCACCGGTATCGATGACGAGATCGGCGCCCGCGTAGACCGGATACCTCTCTTCCATCAGGTTTTTCAAGATGTCCGTCGGATCCTTGTCCTTCAGCAAGGGCCGGCCGGTGCGGCCGATGGTTCGGCTGACAAGCGTTTCGAGATCCGCCCGCAGCCAGATGGAAATCCCGCGCGCTCGGATTGTATTCCGAGTTTCGCCATTCATGAACGCACCGCCGCCGGTTGCCAACACCTGGGGTTCGGTTTCCAGCAGCCGGGCGATGACCCGTCGCTCCACATCGCGGAACGCCTCTTCGCCATAGGTTTCAAAAATCTCCTGCACCGAGCGGCCCGCCGCCTTGACGATTTCGTCATCCGCGTCGACGAAATCGCAACCGAGCCGGACCGCCAGCCGGCGGCCAACGGTTGTCTTGCCGGCCCCCATCAAGCCAACGAGAACAACGGATTTATTTAGAGCGCCGATTGGAATAAGAGGTCACCATCTACAACGCGACCCCGCTACTCTACCGAAGGGTCGTTGAAAGCTCATCGTCACACAGTTAAGTTGTCGCGAGAATGTACCAGGGGTCGACTTTAGCATACAGTTGTTTGCCTGTCGTCATGGCAAGGGGGCTGTCAATCACACGCTCATCGGACCATCGCGGGCGCGGCCTGACTTCGGAACATTTGGTTTATCTTTATCGACGTCGCCAGGGTGTCCTATGAAATTTCTCTTCCGGCTTTTGCTGATCGTCCTTTTACTGTTGGTCGCGGGAAGCGCCGCCCTTCTCGTGACGTCGGATTTCCCGGCGCCCGTAGAGCCGGTCGAGAAGGTCATTCCCAACGACCGATTTACCAAATAGCCGTCCTCCGCTACCGCAACTGTGCGCCCAAGGGGAGCCTCCGGTTGATGAGCAAACCAGGCAGACCGCGCAAACCGGCCCCACCGCTCTCGCGCCATGTGGAAACATTCTTCGAAATGCTCACGGCGGAGCGCGGCGTGGCGCGGAATACGCTTGAGTCGTATCACCGCGACCTTGCCGATTTCACCGCCTATGTCCGCGCCCGCGGGGGGGACCCCGAGACCGCCGACTCGGATGTGATTCGGGGATATTTGAAGACTTTGGTGGATCAGGGCATGTCCCCGCGCACCAGTGCCCGGCGGCTATCGGCGTTGCGTCAGTTCTTTCGGTTCCTGTTTCTCGAGGGCGTTCGCGCGGACGATCCCACAACCGCCATCGACCGGCCGCGGCAGGGGCGGTCTTTGCCCAAGTACCTGGATGAAGACGAAGTGAGCCGTCTGCTCGACGCGGCACGGGCGCAATCCGGCCCTGAGGGGTTGCGGATGAACGCCCTTATGGAGGTGCTGTATGCCTCGGGTCTTCGGGTTTCGGAACTGGTTCAGTTACCGGTGTCGGCGTTGTCCCGTGAAGACGGCATGCTGATCGTGCGCGGCAAGGGGGACAAGGAGCGCATGGTCCCGCTCACCGAGCCGGCGATGGAAGCGCTCGCCGCGTACGCCGCTGTTCGCAAGGTGTTTTTCCCGAAGCGTCTGGCCATGCAGAAAAGCGCCGCGTCTCCATGGCTGTTTCCATCCAGGTCGGCGGAGGGCCACCTGACACGAACCCGCTTTGGCCAGAAGCTCAAGGATCTGGCGGTGGAAGCGGGGATCGAGCCGAGACGCGTGTCGCCTCATGTGCTGCGGCATTCATTCGCCAGTCACCTACTTGCCCACGGCGCCGACCTGCGCAGCTTGCAGCAGATGCTCGGTCATGCAGACATCGGCACCACCCAGATCTATACCCATGTGCTTGATCAGCGCTTGAAGGATTTGGTCACAAAACACCACCCACTGGCCCGCTCGAGAGCGAAAGACGGATCCTAAGCGACTCTAAGCATGGAGCGATCGCGCGCAGATCGTTATAAGAAGCTTGAATTCACCAATATGCCGCAACGCATAACAAACTCCGAGAGGGTGCCGTGAGCTTTACAATCGTCCAACCGTGCCGTGCGCGCGTGAACCGTTCCCAACTGGCCGTTCCCGGCTCCAGTCTCCGTTTTCTCGAAAAGGCCACCAAGGCTCCGGCCGACGTGATCCTGTTTGACCTGGAAGACGCGGTGGCGCCCGACGAGAAAGCCCAGGCGCGGAAAAACGTCGTACAGGCGATCAACGATATGGACTGGGGCGACCGGACGCTTTCGGTGCGCATCAACGGTCTCGACACGCCCTACATGTACCGCGATGTCATCGAGATGGCCGAAGGCGCGGGCGATCGGCTCGATCTGATGATGATCCCGAAGGTGGGTACCGCCTCGGATGTCTACACGGTGGATGTCCTGCTCACCCAGATCGAGGCCGCGAAGGGCCGCGACCGGCGCATCGGCATCGAACTGCTGGTCGAGTCCGCGCTCGGTATGCAGAACATCCATGAAATCGCCCGGGCCAGCACCCGCAACGAATCGATGCACCTGGGGTCCGGCGATTACGCCGCGTCGACGGGCATGCGCACCATGACCATCGGCGGTCCCCACCCCGACTACCACGTTCTCACCGATGCCGGCGAAGGCGGCGAGCGGCAGGAGCACTGGAACGACATGTGGCACTATGCCCTTTCTCGCATGGTGGTGGCGGCGCGGGCCAACGGTTTGCGTCCCATCGACGGCCCCTATGCCAACTTCAAGGACGAGGCCGGGTTCCGCGCCGCGGCGAGACGGGTGGCGGTTCTCGGATGCGAGGGCAAATGGGCCATCCACCCAAGCCAGCTCGAGTTGGCCAACGAAATCTTCAGCCCGTCGGAACAAGAGGTCACCAAGGCCAAACGGATCCTGGACGCCATGGCCGAAGCGCAGAAGGCC
>CAKZLS010000147.1 GCA_937127205.1 uncultured Rhodospirillales bacterium | reverse complement strand
AAACCACGCCTCGAGCTGGCTGAACTGCACCGCCCGCGGCGCCGACTCGGTCACCGAGACGTTCACCGGCTCGGTTTCGCCAATCACCTCAACGGACGCGGAGTCGACGACGAACGCCTTGCCGGGAACGACGAAGCCGTAGCGTTGCCGGTGGGCGGCCTCGAAGCCGGCGACGATGCCGGCGCGGTCGGCGAAATCCACCACCAGCGCGGAATCCGTGTCCTCGTACTTGATCAGGACCTTGCGCAACACCCGGATGGCATCGTCCTCCACGCCCTGCGCACGCATTTCGGCGCGGCCGTCGGCCTCCATCTCGGCCAGCAACGCGTCGAGCTTGCCGATCCGGTCGTCGTCGAGCACCGCTTCCACGGACCTTTGACGCATGGTGTTGAGGTCGGCGAGGCCCATGCCGTAGGCCGACAGCACGCCGGCCAAGGGGTGAAGGAAGACCTTAGTCATGCCGAGCGCGTCCGCTACCAGGCACGCGTGCTGACCGCCGGCGCCGCCGAAACAGCAGAGCGTATAGCCGCTGACGTCGTAGCCGCGCTGGATGGAGATTTCCTTGATGGCGTTGGCCATGTTGATCACGGCGATGCGCAAGAACCCCTCGGCGACTTCGACTGGTGTTCGTGTGTCGCCGGTGGCTTCACGGATCTCGGCGGACAAGCTTTCGAACTTGGCGGTGACCGCGTCCACGTCCAGCGGCTGGTCGGCATCGGCGCCGAACACCTTGGGGAAGAAATCCGGATGCAGCTTGCCAAGCATGACGTTGCAATCGGTGACGGTCAGCGGACCGCCGCGGCGGTAGGACGCCGGGCCGGGATTGGCGCCGGCCGATTCCGGGCCCACCCGGTAGCGCGATCCATCGAACGCCAGGATCGAGCCGCCGCCGGCGGCGACGGTGTGAATGAGCATCATCGGCGCGCGCATGCGCACGCCGGCCACCACTGTCTCGAAGGCGCGCTCGTATTCACCGTCATAGTGCGAAACGTCGGTAGACGTGCCGCCCATGTCGAAGCCGATCATCTTTGGAAAGCCGGCCATCTCCGTTGTTTTCACGGCGCCGACGATGCCGCCGGCCGGCCCCGACAGGATACTGTCCTTGCCCTGGAACAGATCGGCGTCGGTGAGACCGCCGCTCGACTGCATGAACAACAGACGCGTGTCCCCGAGCTGACCGGCGACCCGGTCGATGTAGCGCCGCAGGATGGGCGACAGATAGGCGTCCACCACCGAGGTATCGCCCCGGCTTACCAGTTTGATGAGCGGGCTCACCGCATGGCTCATGGACACCTGGGTGAAGCCGATCTCGCGGGCCAGCTCGCCCGCCTGCTTCTCGTGGTCGGGATAGCGGTAGCCGTGCATGAACACGATGGCCACCGAGCGGATGCCATCGTCGTAGGCGGCTTGCAGCGGGCCGCGCGCCGAGTTCGTGTCCAGAGGCTCGAGTTCGTCTCCGCGCGCGCCCATGCGCTCGTCCACTTCGGCAACCCGCTCGTACACCAGCTCCGGCAGCACCACGTGGCGATCGAAGATCCGCGGCCGGTTCTGGTAGGCGATGCGGAGCGCGTCGGCGAAACCCCGGGTGATCAGAAGCAGCGTGCGATCACCTTTTCGCTCCAACAGCGCGTTGGTAGCGACAGTGGTACCCATTTTGACCGCATCCACAGCCTCCGCCGGGATGGGCTGATCCTTGTCCACCTCGAGAAGATCGCGAATGCCTTGAAGCGCCGCGTCCTCGTAGCGTTCCGGGTTCTCCGACAACAGCTTGTGTGTGACCAGCCGGCCGTCCGGACGCTTGCCAACCACGTCGGTAAAGGTTCCGCCCCGGTCGATCCAGAATTGCCACCGGCCGCTGCCGCCATGATCGCCACTCTCACGCGTATCCATCGCCCTGCTCCTCCCTATTGAGGCACCGATGTTTCGGCGCCATCATTTTTCTATAAAAATTATCGACATATCATCGATAAATTGTCAATATTTTATTGACTTTTTATGTTAGGGAGGTTCTGATAGCGTTGTGATGAGAGTCCGGGCGGTACCGGACCTGTAGGGAAAAAGGGAAAGCAGAATGACTGACATGGGAAAAGCGATGATCGCGGGCGCGATCGCCCTTGGATTGGCCTCCCCGGCCTTGGCGGCGGACAAGTGGGACATGCCGACGCCGTACGGGGACAAAAACTTCCACACCGCGAACATCATCGAGTTCGCCGAAGACGTGAAAACCGGCACCGACGGCGAATTGGAAATCACCGTCCACAGCGCCGGTTCGCTGATCAAACATCCGGAAATCAAGAACACCGTGCGCCGCGGCCTGGTGCCCATCGGCGAGGTGCTGATCTCGCGCCTTGGCAACGAAGACGCGGTGTTCGAGGTCGACGCGGTGCCGTTCCTGGCCACCAGCTACGAGGACGCCGAGAAACTCTGGGCGGCCAGCCGCCCGGTGATCGAGGAAAAGCTAGACGAGGAAGGTCTGAAACTTCTATTCGCGGTGCCGTGGCCGCCGCAGGGCCTCTATGCCAAACAGGAAGTGACATCCACCGACGACCTCAAGGGAACCAAGATCCGCGCCTATAATACCGCGGGCGAGCGGTTCGCCGAGTTGACCGGCGCCGTGCCGACCCAGGTCGAAGTTCCCGATGTTCCCACCGCCTTCACCACCGGCCGCGTCGACGCCATGATCACGTCTCCCTCCACCGGCGCGAACACCAAGGCCTGGGATTACGTTTCCCATTTCCATGACACCCAGGCTTGGCTGCCGAAGAACATGGTGATCGTCAACAAGAAAGCCTTCGACCGGCTCGACGAGAAGACCCAGAAAGCAATCCTCGACGCGGCCGCCACGGCCGAAGAGCGCGGCTGGGCCGCCAGTAAGGCGGAAACCGACGCCAAGATCGCGGTGATGAAGGAAAACGGCATGACCATCGTCACCCCCAGCGAAACCCTGACCGAGCAGCTGAACGCTATCGGCGAGACCATGGCCGGCGAGTGGGCCGAACGGGCCGGCGAAGACGGCCAAAAGGTTCTAACCGAATACCAAAAGTAATCATCGGCGACGGGGCCGGCCGCGCACGCCGCCGGCCCCGCTCGGGAGGGTTCAATGCGCACCATTCTCGACACCCTTTATCGTCTCAGCGGCGTTGCCGCCGCGCTTTGCCTGGTGGCCATCTGCCTGATCGTCGTCGCCCAGGTGGGCGGACGCATCATCGACGGCATCGCCACCATGATCACCGGTGAACGGATCGGGCTGATCGTCCCCTCGGCCGCGGAGTTCTCCGGCTTCTTTCTGGCGGCGGCGTCGTTTCTGGCGCTCGCCTACACCTTCCGCGCCGACGGGCATATCCGGGTGTCGCTGCTGATTACCCGGATCGGTGGGCGGCCCCGCCATTGGTTCGAAGTGTGGTGCTTGGCCTTTGCCATCGTGCTCGCCGGTTTTTTCACCTGGAACACCATCCTGCTGGTCGCCGACAGCATCGAATACGGCGAGGTGTCCTATGGCATGATTCCGGTGCCGCTATGGATACCGCAGAGTTTCATGGCCTTTGGCCTGATCGTCCTCACCGTCGCCCTGGTGGACGACATGGTGCGGGTCCTGCGCGGCAAGAAACCATCGTACGAAAACGTCGAAGAAGGTCTGCTCAGCGAATAGCGGGCGGAACGGCTCGCCGGGACATACCGGCGCAACACACACGGGGAGGCTGTTATGGATTTGGTCGTTCTGACGCTCACGCTGGTCATTGCGCTGTTCGTCTTTCTGGGCACCGGCGTCTGGGTCGCCCTGTCGCTGTTCGGGGTGGCGCTGATCGCCATCGGCGGGTTCACCTCGGCACCGGTGGGCCCGATCATGTCCACCACCGTCTGGGGGTCGAGCAATTCGTGGGAGCTGGCGGCGCTGCCCATGTTCATCTGGATGGGTGAAATTCTGTTCCGCTCGCGGCTCTCGGAGGACATGTTCACCGGTCTGGCCCCCTGGATCACCCGGCTTCCCGGACGCCTCATGCACGTCAATATCCTCGGCTGCGGCATCTTCGCCGCCGTCTCCGGCTCGTCGGCGGCCACCGCCGCGACCATTGGTAAAATGGCGATCCCGGAACTCAACAAGCGCGGCTACGACGAGAAGATGATGATCGGGACTCTCGCCGGGTCGGGCACGCTTGGGCTGCTGATCCCGCCCTCGATCATCCTGATCGTCTACGGGGTCGGCACCGATCAGTCCATCGCCCGGCTGTTCATCGCGGGCGTGATCCCCGGCATCATGCTGGTCAGCATGTTCATGGGTTACGTCATCGTCTGGTCGCTGCTCAACCGCGACAAGGTGCCGCCCGTCGACGTCGCCATGACCCTGATGGAGAAGATCTACGCCGCCCGCAGCCTGATCCCGGTAGTGATACTGATCGCCGGCGTCATCGGCACCATCTACGCCGGACTGGCCTCGCCCACCGAGGCCGCCGCCGTCGGCGTGGTGCTGGCGCTGTTTCTCTCGTGGGTGACCGGATCCATGAGCCGCGAGACCTTCGTCGACGCGCTCATGGGCGCCACCAAGACGTCGTGCATGATCGCCTTCATCCTCGCCGGCGCCGCGTTCCTGACGGTGGCCATGGGCTTCACCGGCGTTCCCCGGCAGCTCGCCGAGTGGATCTCCGCCATGCAGTTATCCCCCTATATGCTGCTGTTCGCGCTGACCCTGTTCTTCATGGTGCTGGGGTGTTTCCTCGACGGCATCTCGGTTGTGGTGCTGACCACTTCGGTGATCCTGCCCATGGTGGAGGCAGCCGGTCTCGACCTCATTTGGTTCGGCATCTACATCGTCATCGTCGTCGAAATGTCCCAGATCACCCCGCCGGTGGGCTTCAACCTGTTCGTGCTGCAAGCTCTGACCGGCAAGAATATTCTCTATGTGGCCCGCTGCGCGCTGCCGTTCTTCCTGCTTTTGGTGGCAGCGGTCGTGCTGGTGATCGCCTTCCCGGGATTGGCCACATGGCTGCCGGAGCAAATGTCGCAATGACCAAGCAACCAACCGTCAAACCGGACGCAAAAACCGCGGACATCGCCCCAAACACCGCCCTAGACACCCAAGGGGCGGCGGGCGTGGGCCCCATCGTCTCATCGGCCCACCTGGTATCGGAATGGGCATCGGAGCTCAGCGAATTCGAGTTCGGCCTGATCATCGCCAACAACGCCTTTCACCGTTGGATGGTGCGATGCATGGCGGCCACCGGCATCCCCGATCTGAGCCCGCTCGACATCCTCGTGCTGCACACCGTGAACCACCGCGCCCGCGCGAAGAAACTGGCCGACATCTGCCTGGTGCTCAACGTGGAGGACACCCACACCGTCAACTACGCGCTCAAGAAGCTGGCCAAGCTGGGATTGGTCGAGAGCGACCGCAAGCGTAAGGAAAACCTGTTCTCCATTACCGACGCGGGACAGGACGCCTGCCAAAAGTATCGCGAGATCCGCGAGCAATGCCTGATCCGGTCCTTCAACTTTCTCGGCCAGTCGGAAAACCAGATCAGCGACCTCGCCGGCCTGCTCCGCGCGCTTTCCGGCATTTACGACCAGGCCGCGCGGGCGGCTACGTCGCTCTAACCGTCAAGTCACCGACCTCCGATCCTTGGCCATCCCTCCACGCCCAGATTGCCCGCATTTCGCCGTTGGGGGCATTTGGGTGTAACATAGATGCTGGCATTTGCATTCTGCGGTTCAAGCTGAAGGAGGCGGTCATGAAAACGATACTCGTACCCTACCATGACGAGGACGCCGCGCGCAGCGCGCTGAATACAGCGATCTTGTTGGCAAAACCGTTCGACAGCTATGTGGAGGGTATGCTGGCGTTCAATGATCCGAGATTCTCGGTCGGATCCTTCAATCCGGGCATGGCACCCCCACCGGATTACCTGGCCCTGGCGGCGGAAGAATGGCGGCGTTTCGCCGACCATGCGCGATCCGACTTCCTCAAGATTACCAGCGAGCACGGCCTGCCTTTCGAGGAACCCGAAACCGGCGGCCAGGGGCTCGCCGCCGGTTGGAGCGAGGGTCAGGGAACCGAAGCCGAGATCGTCGGCACGCACGGCCGCCTGTTCGATTTGATCATCATGGGCCGGACCAAGGGGGATGCGTCTTCGCGTTGGCGCGAAACCTGCGAGGCCGCGCTGTTCGAAACCGGCCGTCCGTTGCTGCTGGCGCCAACGGCAGCGCCCGAAAGTGTCGGAAAGTCCATTGTCATCGGCTGGAACGGCAGCACCGAGACGGTAAGGACGATAGCGCTGGCCATGCCTCTGTTGCTGGCCGCCAGCCGGATCGAGGTTGTGACGGTAGAGGGTGAGACGTCTTTCGGACCAAGCGGTCGGCAGATCGCCAATCATCTCGCCCGTCATGGCGTTGCGGTCAGCAGTCGGACGCTCGAGCCCGAGGGCTTGCCGGCCGGTGAGGTCATTCTCAACGAAGCAGGCGACATCGGCGCCGACCTCGTGATCAAGGGCGCGTTTACCCGCAGCCGGCTGCGCCAGGTGATGTTCGGCGGCACCACCCAGCACAT
>CAKZLS010000146.1 GCA_937127205.1 uncultured Rhodospirillales bacterium | reverse complement strand
CGTTGGCAAAATCGAGATTGTCGTCGCCGCCAGTGCCAACCACGCGGTCCCAGCCATTGCCGCCTTGGATCTCCTCGATGGATTGCAGATTGTCGAGGTTGTCGGTCACGCGGAACACGTCATGGCCGTTACCGCCCCGAACAATGTCGTGACCATCGCCGCCGTCCATCTGGTCGGTGCCGTGGCCCGATCCCTCGATCACGAAGGTGTCGTCGCCGGTGCCGCCCACGAGCGAGTCGTTGCCGGTATTGCCGTAGAGCTCGTTGCCCTGATCGGCCGCGGTGATGGTGTCGTCGCCGGCCCCGCCGTCGATACGCTCCACGCCGCTTAGTGCCGGGCCGCTGGCAAAATCGAGATTATCGTTACCGCCAGTGCCAACCACCCGGTCCCAGCCGTTGCCGCCTTGGATCTCCTCGATGGACTGCAGGTTGTCGAGATTGTCGGTCACACGGAACACATCATGGCCGTTGCCGCCCCGGACAACGTCGTGACCGTCGCCGCCGTCGATCTGGTCGGTGCCATGGCCGGAGCCCTGGATCACAAAAATATCGTCGCCGGCTTCGCCATCGAGGACGTCGTCGCCGCCTAGTCCCGTTATCGTATCGTTGCCGCCGCCGCCCGTCAGGGTGTCGGGGCTCGGAGTGCCGATGAGAAACTGGCCAGCCTCGGTCACGGTCAAATCCATGATGTTGTCGACGGTCGCTGTGCCGTCGGTCACCTGGTAGTCGAGATCAACGGTACCAAACCAATCGTCATGGGGCGTATACGTCCAGGTGCCGTCACCGTTGTCCGTGAGAGTGCCGTCACCGGCAGTAAGATTGATGGCGGTCAGCGCATCGCCGTCGGCGTCGGTTGCTCCCTGGAGCAACATCTCCTGCGTGATCAGAAGACTGCCGTCCTCGATCATGGTGGCGCTGGTCTCCGTCACGTCCGGCGCGTCGTTGACCGCGTCGACCGTGAGAGTCAGGCTATTCGGAGTCGCGCTCGAACCATCAGCGACGTCGTAGGTGAGATCCAACGAACCGTTCCAATTGGCATCGGGCACGAACGTCCAGGTGCCGTCACCGTTGTTGGTCAAAGAGCCGCCAGGTGCAGAGAGGTTCTCCGCCGTCAACGCATCGCCGTCAACGTCCGACGCTCTGTCCAACAGCATGGCCTGGGTGATGAGCAGGCTGCCGTCCTCGGCCATGGTCGCGGTCGTTGGTGTCGTTTCGGGCGCGTCGTTAACCGCCTCTACCGTCACCGCCAGCGTGTTGGGGGTCGCCACCGCACCATCGGAGACGTCGTAGGCGAAATCCAACGATCCGTTCCAATCGGCGTTGGGCATATACGTCCAGGTACCGTCTCCGTTATCGGTCAGCGTACCGCTTGGCGCCGACAGGTTGGTCGCCGTCAACACGTCGCCATCGGCGTCCGACGCGCCCGCCAACAGCATCTCCTGGGTGATCAGCAGTGAGCCGTCTTCCGACAGAGTGGCCGCCGTGGAAACTGCCGTGGGCGCATGATTTTCGGTGGCCTCGGCGCGCTGCAGCGGTTCGTCCAGATCCGGGGATCGCCGAGCAAAGCTGGCCGGTCCGGCCCGACCGGACGCGAAGAAACCGTCCGCCGAGCCCCCACCAAAGCCCGTATCCGCGCTAAAGCCAAGGGCTTCGTCTCGCTCGGGTTCAGGCCCACCGCCTCCGCTTCCAGGGGCAAACGATCCGCGATCATGGACGTCCGATTGCGGCCTCGCGGCGGCGTCGGGTTCGGGAGCACCGGAGGAACCGCTCGGCCCCCGTCCGACGGCGGCCGATCCGTCGGCATCGTGTTCGCTGCCCAGGGCATTACCATCATGCGCGCCGCCGCCACCGCTCTCGTGGGCTGCGTCACGATCATCCTGGCCATACCTGGGTTCGTCGCTTTCGCGCGTTCCCTTATGAACATTGGCGAGGAACGCCGGATCATCCGCATCGAGATCGGCACCGCCGGACGCGGACTCGTCGCCGCCCTCGGAATTCGCATTCTGCGTGTCAGCCAATCTGGTGAGGTCATCGAGGACTTGGCGAGGGTCCTGCGGTCCACCATTGCCGCCGATCGGTTGGTTCATCTTCGTCCTCGGTTCAAGGGTGAGAGACCCTCTTCGGCCCTCCAACCCCAAAACCCCTTCAACGTATCGAAGGGGTTTGGTTTACGCGATTTCGTGCTATGTCCGCCCGCAAATCACCGCTCGTGGAAGGAGTCATCCACCGAGGCGTACAAAGGCTTGAGCAGGTACTGCAGCACGGTCTTGCTGCCGGTCTTGATGTCCGCGTTGATGGTCATCCCGGGCAGCACATGATTGCGTTTGGGATTGGCGCCGACGTAGCCGCGCTCCAGTTCGACGATACCCTTATAATAAGGCGCACCGTCTTCGCCGACGAAGGTGGACGCCGACACGCCGGTCAACGTGCCGGGAACGCCGCCGTAGCGGGCATAGTCGTAGGTTCCCACCTTGACCGTGACAGGCTGTCCGGGCCGGACGTGCCCCACGTCCCGTGACGAAATGCGGGCCTCGACGACCATTTCCCGATCCATGGGTACAATCTCCAGAACCACCGCGCCCGGCGGAATGACGCCGCCAACGGTATGGACCTGAAGACCCTTGATAATGCCGGAGACAGGCGCCGTAATATCGAGACGTTGCTCCTGATCCTCCAGCCCGTCGATCGCGTCGTTCAGTTTCGCAAGTTCCCGGGTCAGACTGTCCAGCTCGGAGAACGCCTCCTCTCCGAGCGTCGCGTCCAGTTCCGCCAGGCGGCTTTCGGCCTCGGACTTTGCCCGCTCGGCCAGCAGCAGCTCGCCCTGCAAACGGGCGAAGTCGCCGGAGGCCTTGGTGAGCTCGCGCTGAAGGTTGAGAACCTTCAGCTTGGACGTCAGCCCCTTGTTCATGAGCTTCTTGCTCATGGCCAGCTCTTCGGTGGTCAGCTCGACGATACGCTGATGGGTTTTTTCCTGGCCTTTCAGCAAACTCACCTGCGCCTCGGCCTGATGGATCTGGTCCTTGAGAACCGCGCGCCGGTTGGACCGCGCCTTGTCCTGAATGCGGAAGATGGCCGTTTGATCCGCGGCAAGTCCAGCGTACTCGGGCTCGATGAAGGTGAAATCGGGTTGGCGTTCGTCCGAAAACGCCCGCAAGCGTTCGGCCTTAAGCCGAAGCCCGGCACGCTGCGTCTGCATCCCTCGGAGATGGGACAAAACCGAATCCGGGTCGAGCCGCACCAACGTCTCTCCCGCTTTCACGAAGTCGCCGTCGCTGACCATGATTTCTTCGACGATACCGCCTTCCAGGTGCTGAACTGCCTGCACATGACCGGAAGGCTTAACCTCCCCCGGCGCCGCGGCGACCTCGTCGACGGTGGTGAAGGCCGACCATGTAAAGAACGCGGCGACGATCACACCCACGGAGACGATCACCGTCCGGACAAAACCCGGGATGCCTCCCTCTTCGAGAACGATATGTTGGGCGAGGAATCGCGCCTGCCGGTTGCTGGATTCTGTTGCCTTTGCGGGCCGTGTCTTGCCGTTATGTTGGTTGGTGGTGCTCACAGGATACCCCCTGGCATGCGCTTGATGACGTCTTTGGTTGGCCCCGCCGCCATCACTTGGCCCCCGTCGAGCCAGATGACCTTGTCGGCCGTCTCGATATGGCTCGGGCGGTGTGTGACGATGAAGACCGTGGCCTCGCCCTTGAGTTGCTTGATGGTCTCGATGAACTTCTGATCTCCGGCGTAATCCAGCCCCGCACCGGGCTCGTCGAACAATAGGATCGGCGCCTCCTTGAGATACGCGCGGGCCAGATTGAGACCCTGCCTGAGACTGGCGGGAACCTGTTTGGAGGACGAATCGCCGATACGCACATCGAAACCGGTACGGCGCCATTCCCCGGATCCCTGCTCGAGCGCGAGGACATCATCCAGCACGCCGGCTTGCGCCGCGGCCTGGCGCAGGTCCTCATCGGTGGCCAACGGATTGGCGAGGCGCAGATTCTGGGCGATGGTACCGTAGAAGAACCGGCAGACCTGCGGCACGTAGCCGATGGCGTGGCGCAGTTCGATGGGATCCATCTGCCGAATATCCCGGCTGTCGATCAAGATGCTGCCCGCTTGCGGGCTGTGCATGCCGAGGAGCAGTTTCAGCAATGTCGATTTGCCGGCAGCGTTGGAGCCGACGATGGCCACCACTTCACCAGGCTCCACATCGAAGTTGGCGCCGACGAGGGCCGGATCGGCCTCCGCCGAATAGCGAAGCGACACCCGCGAGAACGTCACCCGTCCCCGGATGTTCTTGAGTGGCTCCGGCATGACGCCCTGTGCGCGCTCGGGCCGCATGGCCATCAGATTGTTGAGTTGGCGAATGCTGGAGCGAACCTGGCCAACTTTGTTGATGACCACGAACCCGGTTTGAAGCGGTGCCAATACCCGCCAGACGAGGATCATGGACGCAACCAGGGCGCCAAGGGTCATCTCGCCGCCGATAACTCGAACCACCCCGAAACCGATGGTGGCCACGCCCGCCGACACCATGAGCACATGCGAAATGGTGGAAATCAAAGACGCCACTTGAGCGCCACGGAAACCTTCCATGGCGGTTTTGGCCGATAGATCGCGAAAACGATCCATCCAGACGGTTTCGGCGCCGTTGTACTTGATGGCGCGAAGCTGGGAGAGGGTTTCGATGACAAATTCCTGTTTGCGCGAAGTTGCCTTCGCGGCGTCGGCGACGGACGACCGCACGAAGGGCGCCATCACCAACCCAACCAACACAAAAACTGCCATCATGAGCACGGGAACGGCGGCGATGGGTCCGCCCAAAATGGCAATGACGGCGAGGGAGACGATCACGAACGGGAACTCGAGCAGAATGAGGGCGATGGGACCGGAGAAAACCTCGCGCACGGCCTCGAAGCTCTTGAGCCGCGCCACCTGGGCGCCGACGGTAGATCCCTCGGTCAGGCTCGGCGGCAGAAACAGGATCCGTTGAAATACCGCGCTCCCGAGAATGGTATCGAGCCGCGCGCCGACGAAAGCCAGAACCTTTGCCCGGACCGTCCGCAGCATCAGGTCGCTGGCCATGGCGATCAACACGCCGGCGCCGAAATAGGTGAGCGTCACAACCGAGCCGGTGGGGATGACTCGGTCATAAATGGACATGACGAACAGCGGGGTTGCCAGGCTCAACAGGTTGAGCACGAAGGTGACACCGAGAAGTTGGTAGACGAGCCCTCGGAACCGCCGGATGGTGGTCCAGAACCAGCCTTTATCCGCCGCCCGCGGCCCCTTTTCCTCCTGTTCCACCGGCGAGAAAAAATAGGCCGACCCTTCCCAGGCCGGCGGCGCGCCCTCGATCACCTGGCCGGTGGCGCCATCGATCAGTTGAAGACTTCCCGACTCCGTTCCGAGGACAACCACCGCGGCGCGGCCCTTGGGCAGGAACAAACACGGCATCATCCGGGCGTCGATGCGATCTAGACGAATGTCGGTCGACCGGCATCCGTAATTCATATTGCCCATGACATTCAGAAAGCCGGTGATATCCAGCGAGTCGGTGAAATGGGGAATCGCCTCGGCCACATGGCGCGGGTCGCCCTTCCATCCCAGCGCGCTGATCAGCGGCCGGAGACAGGCCGCGAGATCGCTGGCAACGGCAAAGTCGGCGCGCGGCTCGGTCCGCTTGGTTTCTCCGGCACTTGCCCCGGCCTCGGCCGCAAACTCTGTGGCACCAACCGGCGAGCCAGCCGGGACGGCCTTAAGATGGATACGCTGTTCCGTCATGCCGGTTTCCTCAGTTCAGCGGCGTGATCGCGCCTGGCCGCAAAATTCATCCGCTCCACCAAGCGGCCGTCGGCAATCTCATAAACCCGGTCGGCGAGCCTGAGGGTGGACGGCCGGTGACTGGCCAGGACCATGGTGCATTCGCCCTTCATTTCTTCGAGCAGAGCGTGAAGGATTTCGTCGCCGCGGCTGTCCATGGCGGCATTGGCCTCGTCGAACAGTAAAATGCGCGGCTTGTTCACTAGCGCCCTTGCAATCATAATCCTCTGCTTGATACCGCGTGCCAGGGTATCGGTCGCACCCACGCCGACCTTGGTCTCAAATCCGAACGGCATTCGGCTAACGATCGCGTCCAGTCCGAGGCGGCGCACGATCTCGAACGCATCGTCGTCGAGCGCGCGTCTGAACATGGTAATGTTTTCGAGAATGGTTCCGTTGAACAGGACGCCATTCTGGGGAACGTAGATCACCTGACCGCGAACGCTGGCCGGATCCACCGCCGTCAAATCATGACCGTCCACGAGCACGGTCCCGCCCGTCGGCCGGAGCACGCCGGCCATAACGCCGAGAAGAGTGCTCTTGCCGCACGCACTGCCCCCGGTAACACCCACAGTCTCACCGGCCATCACGTGCATACTCACGGCCTCCAGGACCACGGGCAATTCCTCGCCGTCGCCGCCCTTTCCATATCCGAAACTGATCTGGCGAAGATCCAGATCACCGCGCGCGGCCGGTAGGGCCGGTAAGCCCTCCGGCGTGTCGCGGGGAAGTTCCATGATCTCCTGCACCTGGCGCCGGGCCAGTTCGATGGTCTGAAAACGGGTCCAGATCCCAAGCGCCTTTTGTAGCGGCTGCAGACAACGTCCGGTCAGCATGGTGCAGGCAACCAGCGCACCCACCGTCAGCGAGCCGTTCATCACCAGCAGCGATCCGAACCCGGCAATGGCAAACGCGCTCAGCTGCGAGGACACCGCACTCACGCTCTGCGCCGAAGCGCTATCGAAATTGAGCCGGTAGCTGCTGGCGGCGCAGCTCTCCTGAAGGCTTTCGTAACGCCGCAGAATTTGGTTCTCCATGGCCATGGCCTTCAGAGTGTGAATGCCACCCAGGACTTCGATGATAAAATTGAACCGACGCTCATCGGCGACCCGGCGATCGTCCAGCGACGTCCGCAACCGCCTGCCGAGAACCACCGCGAACGCCGAGAAAACGGCGACGAGGACGATGGGAACGAAAACCAGCGGACCGGCGAGATAAGTGATCACCGCCAGAAAGATGATGGTGAACGGGAAATCGCAAAGCACCAGGATCGCTTGGCCGGCGTAGAAATCCTTCAGTACGGTCAGGCCGTTCAACCGCTCGAGTTGAGCGCCGGGACCATGGCGCTCGATATTGCCCAGTTTGGCGTTGATCAAGCGCTCCATGGCCATGGTGTTGGCCAAATGCTCGAACCGCGCGCCCATGCGCCCGCTGACATAGGACCGGACCTGGCGGAGCACCGCTTCCAACAACAGCGCGGCCCCGATGCCCACACCCAAGAGGATCAGCGTCCCTTCCGCCGAATTGGGGATGATCCGGTCGTAGATCTGCACCAGCGAAAGCGGCATGGCCAACGACAGGACGTTGATGAACAGCGTACAGACGATCAGATCGCGCAACCCGCCCGGCAATCGCGACAACGATGACAGATCGCAGGCGGACGCCAGCGGATTGCTCGGCGATGGTCGCCGAATTCTTGCTTTGAGGGTCATGGTCGATGGTGCACCTGTTGAAATCCAACGCCATAAGACACCATCGGGGGTTAATAGAGGGTTGAGAGGCCCAAAACAGTCCAGAGCAAGCTACGGGTAGGCGCGCCCGTCGCGATACTTCCGACCCAGTTCTGAATCAGCAGAAATTGTTCCTGCTTTGATCGCGATACCTGGTGATTGTTCTTATTGTGTTCCGATTTCGATACGCCTTCTTAACGAACACAATTAAGCCAGGAACATTGAACACCCTGCAACCTCGGATACACGACAAACACTGAGACTGATGATTTCATGACCAGTTTCATGTCGGGAAGGCCACGTGGTCGTGACGTGCAGAGTTTCCTGGCGGAGGATTTCGACAATCAGGAAGTGACCGCAATCGAGACCGACGAAAACGCGGCGCCATCAAAAAATCACGGCGGCGGATGCATGACGCGGCCGAAACCAACGGCATGCCGAACGAATTCATCCGCTTGGAAAATACCGCGTCTATGGACAAAAGGAAATGCGAGAGGAGTAGAGTCAGTTTAGAACTTGTAGCGGAGGAGGACGCCGCCGAAAAGTTGGTTTGCCGCGCCGGGGTCATTGGACTCCGCGTTGTCGGCCGCCTCGTCGAGAAGCCGCTGGTAGCGGAGCGCCGTATCAACGTCCCAACTAGGCGTCAGGTTGTAGGTCACGCCGACGCCAATTCCCACGTCTCTAAAACCGGCATCACCGTCAAGCCCGCGCCGCGCCGCGCCACTTCCACCGATCGCGGAGCCCATCGCACTGTCGAAAGCATACGTCGATGACAGATCGGCCCGGAAATTCCACGATTCCCCGAGAGAAGATTGATAATAGACGTTGGGAAGGAACAGCAATCCGTCCCGCGAATCGGCTGCCCCAGGAGACATTTGGAAATTGAGTCCAAAAACGGTGCTCGCTCTCGGTCCGTTATCCATCCGGTAATCGACGAATGCACCCGCTTCCCAAGCGGGGTCGACCCCGGCGGGATCGCTGATCCCCGGGTCGGAAAAATCGTTCCGGTCGGTGGCAAGATTGACAACGGGACCCACGTTAAGGGTTCCCGACGGAACACTATCGCTGTTGCTATTCACCTGAAAAGCGTTAGCGCCGGGCTGGACGGCTAAATCGCCGGCAGTCGGCCGCAGGTTCTCCAGTGTGTACCCGGCAATGGGACGATCGGCCGATGCATTTTCATTGTCGGAGTCCGCGAAAGCAGCGCCAGTTCCCAGAACGAGGATGATCCCCACCAAGGCTGGACGCCAAATCTTCATATCGTAAAGTCCCAACGATCAGTCATCACCGTTTCCGCGTAAAGCCACCTTCAACATAGATGTAATCGCCCTAATCGAACGAATCAAATAACGCACACCTACAACCTGAAGTCAATAAATATCGTGGCTATACACTCAAATATTTCCACAAAATAATTGTGCTATCGAAATAACTTGGCTAGGCCATAGATAAAGGATGGTTCGCCTCTTGTACAACTAAATATGGTTTACTCACGTCGCGGAATCAAACCGAGGTTCAGTGCTTTCGCGGTTTGCGCCCCGGTTTGCGTTTCGTCTGCCCCTTGCCTTTGCCTTTTCCGCCCCCCCGACGCGCCCGCCTCACGGCTCTACCGCTCTCGGCCAGCTCTAAAATAAGGCCGCCGGTCACTGGATTGGCCTCCACCAGGCGGGCATCGACGATCTGACCCAATCGGTATTCCAGGCCCGAGTGCCGCCCGACCAGGCGATGGCGCTTTTCGTCGTGGACGTAGTAGTCGTCGGGAAGGCTTCGCATGGGAACCAGGCCGTCGCCGCCGCTGTCCTCGAGGGTGACGAACAGACCGAATCGGGTGACGCCGTTGACCCGCCCGGAAAACACCGATCCCACCTGCTCGGCAAGATAGCCGGCGGTGAACCGGTCGATGGCATCGCGTTCAGCCGTTGCTGCGCGGCGCTCGGTAGCGGAGATATGTTCACAGATATCGGCAAGGACAGGTGGCTCGATCCGAGATCCGCCGTAACCAAGTCCCAGGGCCTCGATCAGGGCGCGGTGGACCAGTAGATCCGAATAGCGCCGGATCGGCGAGGTGAAATGACAGTAACGGCGCAGCGCCAAGCCGAAATGGCCGATGTTTTCCGGATCGTAAACCGCCTGGGCTTGGCTTCGCAGCACCACCTCGTTGACCATGGAAGTCTCTGGCGTGTCCGCTACCCGGGCAAGGATGCCGTTGAAGTCCTTCGGGCGGAGGACTTGACCGCGCGGGAGCTTGAGACCGATCGTCTCCAGGAACTCGCGCAGCGATTCCAGTTTCTCGCGCGACGGCTGGTCGTGCACCCGGTAGGCGCAGGGAACGCGCCGCTTCTCCAACGTCTCGGCCGCGGCCACGTTGGCGCAGATCATGAATTCCTCGATCAGCTTGTGGCTTTCGTAGCGCGCGCGGGTTTCCACTCGGACCACCGCGCCGTCGTCGCCGATCACCACCCGGCGTTCCGGAAGATCCAGTTCCAACACCCCCCTTGCGTCACGAGCGCAGGCAAGCGCCTGATACGCACCATAGAGCGGCTCGATCACCGCCTCCATCAATGGGCCGGTAGAATCATCGGGATTGCCGTTCCGCGCTTCTTGCACTTGTTCGTATGTGAGACGGGCAGCAGACCGCATCATGCCGCGAACGAATTGGTGGCGGATCAGCGTCCCGTCGGCACCGAGCCAAAGGTGCGCCGCCATGCACGGACGGTCCTCGGAGGGCAGCAACGAACACCATCCGCTCGACAGCGCCTCGGGCAGCATGTGGACCGCTTGGTCCGGAAAATAGACGGAGTTACCGCGCTCGTAGGCGTCATGGTCGAGCGCATCGCCGGGCCGCACGTACCAGGCCACGTCGGCGATGGCCACCACCACGTGCCACCCGCCCGCATTGCCCGGATTGGGGTCGGCCTCGGCCCAGACGGCGTCGTCGAAATCGCGGGCTTCGGCGCCGTCGATGGTGACCAGGGGCAGCGAACGGAGATCGTCACGTCCCTGTAGCGGCGCCGGCCCGGCGGCCTCCGCTTGGCGCAGCGCGGCTTCCGAGAACCGCGTCGGAATTTCGTGATCGTGAAGGGTGATCGAGGTGATGTAACGCGGGCCGGTCCCGTCGCCAAGACGCTCGACAATGCGCGCGGAGCGCAACCCCAGCGGCCGCCCGGGACGCACCTCGGCCCAGACCAGTTCTCCCGGCTTCGCGCCCAGGGTATCGCCCGCTGCCACCACGAACTCGTTCTTGGCGCGCCGATCGATGGGCCGGATCCGCCCCTCGGATCGGCCCCGCTCCTCGATTTCGTCGTAGATGCCCAACACCCGGCCGGCCGGCGCGGTCAGCCGGCGCATCACCTGTCCTTCGTAGGCATTCCCGCCGACCCGTTTGAGCCGCGCCAGCACCCGGTCGCCGACGGCCACCGCCGCCTTGCTTGCCCGGTCCGAGGCCATGTGGATGGTCGGCATGGGCACGTCATCCGGCCAGGTCACCGGCTTGGCGAGCAGCTCGCCATCCTCGTCCGTTCCGGAAATTTCGATCACCGCCACCGACGGCAATACTTTCGCCTCGCCATACTGCCGCTTGCGGCCGCGCGCGACCGTGCCGTTGATCTCCAAGTCCTTGAGGATGGACTTCAGCATCACTTTCTGGTCGGCGTTCAAGTGAAACGCCCGCGCGATCTCCCGTTTGCCCACGCGCTTATCACTGGCGCGAATGAACTCGACGATCTGCTCCCGGCTTGGAAACGGGGCCGGTTTCCTGGGTGTGTCGGCAGGCATGCGACCCGCGTCGTCCGCCAATCAGCCGGCCGCCGGCGTTTTCTTGGCCGCTGGCTTTTTGGCTATCGTCTTTTTAGCAGGAGACTTCTTGGGTGCCGCCTTCTTGGCCGCTGGCTTTTTGGCAGGGGCCTTCTTGGCGGCGGGCTTTTTGGCGGGACTTTTTGCGCTCTTCTCCTCGAGAATCGTGACCGCCCCATTCAGGTCCAAAGTTTCGGCATCTACTCCTGACGGCAGGCTGGCGCGGAGAGAGCCGTGCTGCACATAGGGGCCGTACCGGCCGGCGCGGAGCGTCACCGGTTTGCCGTCGCTCGGATGATCACCAAGGGATTTGCCGCTGGATTTCTTCTGCGGCGCCTCGGCGAACAGCACCACCGCGCGATTGAGGCCGACGTCGAGCACGTCGTCGCCTTCCTTCAACGAAACGTAGGTGGAGCCCATCTTCAAGTAAGGCCCGTAGCGTCCCAGTCCGGCTGAAATGACCTCGCCCGTTTCGGGATGGGGACCGACCTCGCGGGGCAGCGACAGCAGCGCCAGCGCCTTGTTCAGGTCGACGGTGGCCGGGTCGGTTCCCTTGACCAACGAGGCGCGGCGGGGCTTGGTCTTCTTCTTGCCTTCACCTTCGGGTTCACCGAGTTGAACATAGTGGCCGTAAGGACCCTTGCGGAGAGTGACCTGGAGACCGGTCTCGGGGTCGGAGCCCAGTTCCTGATTGCCGTTAGCCAGCGACGCCGCGGGATCCTCGTCGGTGTTGGGGATCAGCGGTCGGGTGTATTTGCATTCGGGATAGTTGGCGCAGCCGATGAACGCGCCGTAACGGCCCAGTTTCAGACCCAGGCGTCCCTCGGTGCAGGCCGGGCAGACGCGGGGATCGCTGCCGTCGGCGTTTTCCTTGAAAAAGTGCGGCCCGAGCCGTTCGTCCAGGGCGTCCAAAACTTCCTTGACCCGGAGATCCTTGGTTTCGCCGACGGCCGCGCTGAAATCGCGCCAGAAGTCGTCGAGAACGGTTTTCCATTCCACCCGCCCGCCGGAGACGTCGTCCAGCTTGCCTTCCATTTCGGCGGTGAAGGAATAGGCGACGTAGCGCTCGAAAAAGCTGGTGAGAAAAGTGGTGACCAGCCGCCCCCGGTCTTCCGGGAAGAACCGGCGGCTCTCGAGGCGCACATAGTTGCGGTCCTGCAGAACGCCGAGAATGCTGGCGTAAGTGGAAGGACGGCCGATCCCCAACTCTTCCATGCGCTTCACCAGACTGGCTTCGGTGAACCGTGGCGGTGGCTGCGTAAAATGCTGTTCGGAATCGACCCGCAGGCGCTTCACCGACTCGCCTTCGGCAAGGGGCGGAAGGATGCGGCCCTCCGACTCGTCGCGCCCGCCAGCATCATCGGATCGGTCGGGGTCGTCGCGCCCCTCGCGGTACAGCTTAAGAAAACCGTCAAAGGCGATAACCGACCCGGTAGCGCGGAGCGTCACCTGACGATCTTGCGACACCAAATCTACGGCGACCTGATCGAGAACCGCCGATTCCATCTGACTGGCGAGGGTGCGCTGCCAGATCAGCCGATAGAGTTTGAGCTGATCGGCGTCAAGCGACCGCGCCACGTCGTCCGGACGGCGATTGACGTCGGTGGGGCGGATGGCTTCATGCGCTTCCTGCGCATTCTTGGCCTTGGTCTTGTAGATGCGCGCCTTCTCCGGCAGATAGCTCTTGCCGTACTGGGTGGCGATCAACTCCCGGCACGCATCAATGGCCTCGCCGGCCATCTGGACGCCGTCGGTCCGCATGTAGGTGATCAGCCCAATGGTCTCGCCGCCGATGGTTACGCCTTCATAAAGCCGTTGCGCGACGCGCATGGTATGGGTGGCACTGAAACCGAGTTTCCGCGACGCTTCCTGTTGCAAAGTCGACGTAATGAACGGCGGCGCCGGATTGCGCCGGGTCTTCTTCCGCTCCACTTTACCGACGGAGAATTCCCGGGTTTCTACAGCGCGGACAGCAGCCTCGGCCGCCGACCGGTCGCCGATATCCATCTTTTTGAGCTTGCGGCCCTCAAGATGGGTGAGGTTGGCGACGACGTCCTTCCCGGCGGCTGTACCGAACAGTCCGCTCACCGTCCAGTATTCCTCCGAGACGAAATCTTCGATCTCGGATTCCCGCTCGCAGATCAGCCTGAGCGCCACCGACTGCACCCGCCCGGCGGAACGGCTTCCAGGCAGCTTGCGCCACAACACAGGCGACAGCGTAAAGCCCACCAGGTAGTCGAGCGCGCGGCGCGCCAGATAGGCCTGGACCAGTTCCTCATCCAGCTCCCGCGGCTGCTCGAAGGCGTCGAGAATGGCGTTTTTTGTGATGGCGTTGAACACCACGCGTTTGACATCGACGCCGTTGAGCGCCTTCTTTTCTTCGAGAACCTTGCAGACGTGCCATGAGATCGCCTCGCCCTCGCGATCAGGGTCGGTGGCAAGATACAAATGGTCGGCACCACGCACCGCCGCCGTAATCTCGGCGATGTGCTTTTTGGCCTTGGCGTCCACCTCCCAATCCATGGCGAAGTCCGCGTCGGGGCGGACCGAGCCATCCTTGGGCGGCAAATCGCGCACGTGGCCGTAACTGGCCAAGACCTTGAATCGAGATCCAAGATACTTGTTGATGGTTTTGGCCTTGGCCGGAGATTCGACGACGACGACGTCCATGCAACCCCACCTCCGATGGCGCCGCCGCTAAGCCGGCGCGATCAGGGACACTTTGTTACCCGGGTGCCGCTCCAACCGGCCCGCCAACTCCAACTCAAGCAGGACCGTCGTCACGACAGCCGGCGACAATTGGCAGGTGCGGATGATTTCGTCAACCGTTACGGGCGTAGGCGAGAGCGTTTCGACAAGCAGCCGCCGTGTCTCCTCCTGTTCGAACACAGGTGGATTTCTCGAAACGGGCAGTCCGTCATCAACCGCACTTTGAGGCAAGTCGATCTCGGTCATCATTTCATCAAAAGCGCGGCGGACATCGGAGGCGGATTCCGTCACGATCGCGCCTTGGCGAATGAGATCGTTGGTTCCTCGAGCTCTCGGATCGAGCGGAGAGCCGGGAACGGCAAAGACCTCGCGGCCCTGTTCCAACGCCATGCGGGCGGTGATCAGCGAGCCCGATCGCATGTTTGCCTCAACCACCACCACGCCCCGTGCCAAACCAGAGATCAGCCGGTTGCGACGGGGAAAGTGGCGGGCCTGCGGCCGCATACCCGTCGCCACCTCGGAAATCACCACGCCACGTGCGACGATTTCTCCATAGAGGTCTCGATTATCTTCCGGGTAGATCACATCCACCCCGCCGGCCACCACGGCAACGGTGCCCGTTTTCAGGGCGCCCCGGTGCGCCGCTGCGTCAATGCCGCGAGCCAAGCCCGATGCCACCACCATGCCGATGGCGCCCAGGTCTTCCGCGAGCTGGCGGGCGAAACGCCGCCCGTTCAACGACGCGTTGCGGCTGCCGACCATACCGATCACCGGTCGGAACAGAAGCCGGTGATTGCCGCGGACGCTGATCAGCGGCGGCGCATCGGCGATCTCCGCCAGCAACGGCGGATACTCCGGCTCGCCGTGGGCGATCATCCGGGCACCGATATCTACGGTCGCTTCCAGTTCACGCTCGGCTGCGTCGGCCGAACAAATCCTGACGGGCTTGTGCCGGCCGCCCCTCCGGGCAAGATCCGGCAACGCCTCGAGCGCCGCCCGCGCGCTCCCGTAGCGCCGCAGCAACGCAAAAAACGTAATGGGCCCGACCCGATCGCTTCGGATCAGCCGCAGCCAATCTCGCCTTTCGGTGTCCGACAACCGCCGGACTTCGCTATCTGCCATTCCCGGTTTTTGACCTTCTGTCGGTCCCGGCCCCTGATTATCCAGGTAAACCCGGGTTCCGCGTTAAGGCCTTTTTAGCGTTGTTATCGTTACTTTTGCGCTAACGCGTGACCCGTGTGTCCGGGTTCGTGACATCACCGCGCCGGACGACGAAATCGACGGCGCACATTCAAGGGGCAAGATAGATGAGCATCGACGATCAAAAGGTGGGCCACGTTGTTTCGGTCAAGGGATCTAAAATCAGCAGCGTGCTGATCGGTGGCGGCATGGAACAGGCCACCGCCCTGGATGCCGTGCAGTTCGGCGGTTTGGTCAAGATGAAAACACGGATCTCATCGGTTTTCGGCATGGTCGGCGGCATGTGGATCACCGACCCCTCGGTCTCGCCGGAAAGCGCCCAAAAAATGGTCGAGATCGACATGCTGGGAGAAGTGATGCATCCCGAGGTCACAGGAACCGACGCCTGTTTCCAGCGCGGCGTCTCGGTTTATCCGCCGCTCGGCGGCGAAGTCCTGGCCGTCACGCCCGAGGATCTAGCCCTGATCTATGCCCCGCCGCGCGCCTCCGCCGTGCGCATCGGCACCATTCATCAGGACCGCAACCTGCCCGGTTTCATCGCCACAGACAGTCTTTTGGGCAAGCATTTCGCGGTGCTAGGGACGACGGGTTCCGGCAAGTCCTGCTCCACCGCTCTGATCCTTCGCGCCATCCTCGAGGAAAATCCCAACGGCCACGTGGTGGTGCTCGACCCTCACAACGAGTATGGCCCGGCATTCGGCGAGCGGGCCGAGCAGATCAACCTGTCCAATCTGGATTTGCCTTATTGGCTGATGAATTTCGAGGAATCGGTCGCCGCCTTCGTCACCAGCGACGGCAAAGACCGCGAAACCGAAATCGACATCCTCAAGGATGCCATCCTCGCCGCCCGGCGCAAGTTCCTCGGCCCGGATGAGAACACCGACTACGTCACCGTCGACACGCCGGTTCCCTATCGCTTGGGCGAGGTCCAGCGCCTCATCAGCGATGCCATGGGGCGGCTCGACAAGACCGAGACGTCGCTGCCGTATCTCCGCCTGCAAACCCGCATGCAGGCACTGAGCACGGATCAGCGATTTGCCTTCATGTTCTCCGGCGTGGTGGTGCGCGACACAATGGTTAATATCCTGTCGCGTATTCTGCGCGTGCCGGTGTCCGGCCGCCCGGCAACGATCATCGACCTTTCCGGCGTACCGTCCGATATCGTCGACGTGGTGGTCTCGGTCCTGTGCCGGATGATCTTCGATTTCGCGGTGTGGAGCATCGACGCCAAAGCCATCCCGGTGCTGTTGGTCTGCGAGGAAGCGCACCGTTATGTCCCGCGCGATGAAAATCTGGGGTTCGCTCCGACCCGGCGCTCGATCTCGCGGATCGCCAAGGAGGGCCGGAAATATGGGGTCTCGCTGTGCCTGGTGACGCAGCGGCCGTCCGAACTGTCGGCGACCATTCTCTCTCAGTGCAACACGCTGTTCGCGCTCAGGATGTCCAACGAAAACGACCAGGAGTTCGTTCGCACCACACTGCCGGACGGCGCCGACGGCCTGCTCGCGGCACTGCCGGCGCTGCATGGGCAAGAGTGCATCGCCGTGGGCGAAGGGGTCACGGTACCCATGCGGCTGTGCTTCGATACGCTCGAGGAAGCTTTCCGGCCGAAGAGCGGAACGGCGGCGTTTTCCCAAGCGTGGCAGAAAGACTATATCGACGACTGGTTCATCGAAGACACGATCACGCGCTGGCGCCGTCAGCAACGCGATGAAAGCGAGGCTGCCGAGGCAGCGTGATGGGGCATGGCGCGGAGAGCTTCGGCGCCGACAGGGCCTTATATTCTAAAAGATCGCCGCAGGGGACGCCTGCGCCCCACCGTTCCCTTCACAAAGTTATGGCTCGGAGGGCCGCCGCGAAACCAGTTGCGGAGAGTTCCGTAGCATTCGCCGGAGCCTGGTTGGCGGCTTTTTGGCTTTGGTCTTGGACTTGCTTTTCGGAGACGCGCGCTTGGCCACACCGGGACCGGCGAAGTCCTCGGACCGAAACAGCGCCGCGCGTTGGGACACGGATTGTTGGCGCCTCTCGATGTTTCTCAAGGTGTTGGTCACCGTCGGATGCCGGTCCGGCGACGTGGCGCAATAAAAAATGTGAGCCCGGGCAATGGCCTCGACACGCTTGGAGACGTTGGGACGCCGATAGTGGCTGTCGCACCAGCGCGCATAGGCGGCCACCGTCCACGGGTGTGCCGGCAACGACTTCAGCCGCCGCGCCCGGCACCACTCGACGAACTCCAGCCAGTTCTTTTCCCGCCTCTGAGCGATCACGGCCCACGACCATGTGTTGTAGAACTAAACTTGACAGATTACCCTAGATTGGAGTTTTGGTGAAGAGCATGCTGCCGCTTATCCCGCTGTCCAAGCCAGAAAAAACGGCCGCACAATAATCCAGCCGAAACCACGCTGGCGATCAGGATCCCCTCGAATAAACCCATAACGCCGTGGCCCATGGGAAAGGTCAGGAACCAGCACACCGGGATCATGACGAATCCATAACTGAACACATGCAGGACGGTGGGCGCCCAGGTCTCGCCACGGCCGCGCAGTGCGTTGGCCATTACCCCTTGGCCGCCGTCCACCACCAGCAGCCACGCGCAGAACGCCACCAGCGGAACGGTAAGCGCCTCGAGCTGGGGGTCGGCGGTATACGCGGCCACCAGGCCGTCGGGGACGACAATAAACAAAATGCCGAATGCGGCCATGGCGATGGAATTGATCCCGAGACCGGTCCAGCCGGCAAGTGCCACATCTCGAGCGCTCCCGGTCCCGTAGGCAATACCGACGCGAACGGCGGTCGCCGAGCCCACGCCGATGGCGACCATGAACACCATGGAGATCAGGTTGAGGGCGATGGAATAACCGGCCAGCGGGACCGCGCCGAGCCAGCCGGCAAAAATGCTCATCACGGCGAACGCCGTCGCCTCTACACCGATGCTGGCGCCGGCGGCATAGCCGATCTGGCGCTGCGTGCGTCCTGCCGCCCAGCCGCCGCCCGGCCGCGTGCGCACGCCGAAACGGGCATGATCGGTCATCGACCAGACATAGAGCACAAGCCCCACGGCCAGGAAAACGCGGACGCCGGTCGTCGCCCACGCCGAACCAACGGCGCCCATGGGCGGGAAACCAAAGTGGCCGTACACCAGAACCCAGTTGAGCAGAGCATTGAGGATGTTTGCGGCGATAATCATCACCATCCCTGGAAGAGGCCGCTTGATACCCTCAAGAAAGAAATTGGTGGTCAGAAACACCATCGCGGCCGGCAGTCCGAGACCCAGGATCTGCACCACCGGTCCGCCGCCGCCGGCCAGGTCGGCCGATTGGCCGGACGCTCTGAGCAGCGGTTCGCCGAACGCGCAGAGAACTGCCGCGGCGACACCTGCACCGATAGCCAGAGGCAGCGACCGCCGCCAGGCCGCTCCACACGCGTCAAACCGTCCGGCCCCGAAAGCGGACGCGGCCGACACCAGTGTCCCCATCATCAGCCCCATCAGCCCCAGCATCAGCGGGATCACCGGGGCCTGGCCGATCCCCTGATACGCCAGCTCCTCGGTGGAGAAGCGGCCGACCATGATGGTATCCACCAACGACATGATCATGATGCCCGAGCGGCCGACTACCACGGGGCCCGCGAGACGGATCAACTCAGACGCGTGACGCACGAGCTGCGAAGCAAGGGAGGCCCCGGCACCTTCGCTGTCAGAATTCCGCATTCGTCGCGCCCCACCTAGAGTTATGCCCGTTCGCCATGTCTAGCGCAAAGCCCGCCGGTCGGCCTTGCAAGCTGTTGCAAAAGGCATCGACTATTATACCGCGAAAAAAATCGGGTTTTGCGCCGCAAAAAAAATGTCGCCGGCGCATTCGTGCCGCGCTGGCATTCGCCCTTGATCTGGATATACTCCGATTGAACGCTCTGGGGGAGCCAACGGGAGTATCCAATGGAAGTCATGAACACGGATATCGCTATCGTCGGCGCTGGCGGCGCAGGTTTGCGCGCGGCCATCGCAGTCGCCGAGGCGGATCCTAAAATAAACGTCTTGCTAATCTCAAAAGTCTACCCAATGCGCAGCCATACGTGCGCGGCGGAAGGCGGAGCAGCGGGCGTCATCAAGGAAAACGACAGTCTCGACTATCATTTCCACGACACCGTGGGCGGCGGCGATTGGCTGACCGACCAGGACGCGGTCGAACTGTTCATCAACGAAATCCCCAAGGAATTGACCCAGATGGAACACTGGGGCTGTCCTTGGAGCCGCGAGGAGACGGGGCATGTAGCCGTCCGTCCATTCGGCGGCATGAAAATCATGCGCACGTGGTTCGCCGCCGACAAAACCGGCTTCCACATGCTGCACACGCTGTTTCAAACGACCCTGAAATACCCGTCCATCAAGCGCGTGGACGAGCACTACGCTACCGATCTGATCGTCGATGACGGCGTCGTGCAGGGCGTTGTCTGCTTGGAAATGCGCACCGGCGAATTGAAATTGGTCAAGGCCAAGTCGGTGATCATCGCCTCCGGCGGCGCGGGAAAGATTTTTCCGTTCACCACCAACGGCGCCATCAAGACCGGCGACGGCATGGCCATGGCCTATCGCGCTGGGGCCGCGCTCAAGGATATGGAATTCGTCCAGTACCATCCCACCGGCCTTCCCGGGAGCGGCATTCTGCTTACCGAGGGCTGCCGCGGCGAGGGCGGGTGGCTGCTGAACAAAGATGGCTATCGCTATCTCCAGGATTACGATCTCGGCGAGCCAACGCCGGAGCCGGTTCTCAAGACCATGGAACTCGGCCCCCGCGACCGTTTGAGCCAGGCCTTCTGGCATGAGCAACAGAAGGGACGAACGGTACAGTCGAAGTGGGGCGACGTCATTCACCTCGACATGCGTCTTCTCGGCGAGAAGAAGATCGACGAACGCCTGCCGCTGGTGCGCGATCTGTCGCGCAGCTATGTGGGCACCGATCCGGTGACGGATCTGGTTCCGGTGCGCCCGGTGGTGCACTAC
>CAKZLS010000145.1 GCA_937127205.1 uncultured Rhodospirillales bacterium | reverse complement strand
GCGTGTCTGGTCAGATCATCGGGAGCGGGATATCCGGAAACAAGATAAGCGGGTTGTTTTTTGGTCACAATTCCCCCACGTTGGCGACAATTCACATTGTGGTCACAATTCCTCCATGTCTGGAGCTTTGTGAAACCCGGACCCGAGGAGTTGGCGCAGTGTCGAGTGCAGGCAGCAAATGCGCGATCGTGATGCTGCTGGCAGCAACGTTGATCGCTGGATTCGCTAATATCGGCGGGGCGGAGGAAAGCGAAGATCCGGGATCGGTGACGATCGCGAGTGGCCGGGTTGGCGGCCTCTACCACCCCGTCGGTGGCATCATTTGCAAACTCGCCGCTGAAAGCCTTGCCGAGCAGGGCTTGAGTTGCACCGTTGATATCTCCGGTGGATCCATACCGAATATCAAAGACCTTAGAAAAAGGAACGTTGACCTTGCCATGGTCCAATCGGACTTGCAGCAGGATGCCGTCGACGGGACCGGACCGTTCGAGGATGAGGACTCCTTCGAGAATCTGCGCTCCATGTTTGCACTCTATGTCGAGCACTTCACGGTCGTCGCCCGCGACGATAGGGACATTGAAACGTTCGAGGATCTGAAGGGTAAGCGGGTTTATGTGGGCGGGACGGCTTCCAGCCGGCGCGACGCCATGGATGTGCTGGCGGAGGCCCACGGCTGGACGGGCGAGGAGGTCATCGCTGTCTCCGAGTTCGAGGCTGCCAACCTGGCCGAGGCCCTATGCGACGGCGAGTTCGACGCGTTCGTCTACACGATCGGACATCCCAACCCTATGGTCAGGGAGGCGACGGCGCTGTGCGACGCAAGGCTTGTGAAAGTTTCGGGTCCAATCATCGAGAAGCTCAACAGGGAAAACCCGTTCTACGTGGGCTCGGTGATTCCGGGCGGCACGTATAAGAGCATTCCTCGGGATGTTCGGACTCTGGGTGTGGTGGCGACGCTGGTGACGTCGGCCAAGGTGCCCCCGGACGTGATCTATCAGATCACCAAGGCATACTTCGAAAACCTGGAGATCCTTCAGGATCTGTCGCCATTGTTCCTGTCCTTGACCAGAGAGGAGATGGTCGAGGCGGGTCTCGCCGCGCCCATCCACGAAGGCGCGTTGAAATACTTTTCCGAAGTCGGCCTCAAGTGATCCAGGACAAACCTCTCGGTGGGTCCCAAACAGGGATCCTGCGACCGCACACTCGGAGCGGTGTCTATAAAAGGCGGCAGGCCCTTCGGTGTCCACGGACCGGATTACAACGAGGGAGCAACGGACGAGCATGATCAGGATTATCCTCGGGCGGTCTCGTTGGGTGTTGGTCTTCATCCTCTTGCTTCTCGCGCCTCAAACGCTGGCGCAGCTCAGCGATCTTGACGCGATCGTTGGCTCGATGGAGGATCCATATCCATTGCGGTCGGCGGATACATCGAGCCCGCGCGACACCTTGCGAACCTACCTTCGCGATATCGACACAGCCGTGGACCTCTGGCGGAGCGACAAGCCCAGTGCGGACATCGACAGGCCGCTCTTGCGAGCCGCTGATACGATTGACTTTGGAGAGGTTCGTGCCTTCGATCGTCTCGCGGCCATGACCATCGATATGATTTTGCTAAAGGAAATTCTCGACCGGGTCGAGCTGCCGCCGTTCGAAGACATTCCTGACGATAAAGAGGTTGCGGAACAGGGGATCGTGCGCTGGACCATTCCCAATACGAAGATCGAGATCGCCAAAATTTCGGAGGGACCCAACGCTGGCGAATTTCTCTTTACGAGAGAAACTATCGAAAATCTTGATGGTTATTACGCCTCGGCAAAGGATCTTCCATACAAAAAGGGAGCATCCGTCGGACTATACAATGAGTACCTCTCCACTCCTGGCCCGTGGATCCCAAGAGATTTTCCAGACGATCTGGCTGATTGGGCGAAAATAGTTGTTCTTGGACAAGGAGTTTGGCAATGGATTTCTATTATTTCACTGCTCCTTATTTCAGCAGGATTGATTTGGTTCGCGTATCGTCAAGGTGCCCGGTGGGATGAAAAACATAAGACAGCCCGACCGGCCTTGAGGTTCGGCGTGCCTCTGGCTCTGCTTTGTGCCGTTGCGGTTGCTCATTTTGTCAAACTCTTGTCTGTCTATGCCGTCGGACTGTATGAAGTCGCGGGCGCGACCGTGTCGTTCATGGCACTTGTCGTGCAGGTGGGCGGCCTCGCTTGGCTTGTTTTGGTGGTTGCAGGGCGGCTCGCCGATGGTTTCGCGTACAGTCAAGCAGGAGCAGGCGAAAAGCGCCGGGTCGATGCCGCCTTGTTGCGGATCGTTTTTCGCTTGGTCAGTGTCGTCATTCTCGTCTACCTCGGTATCTACGCGGCGGAAGCCGTCGGCATCCCGATCGCCCCGCTGGTGGCCGGTCTCGGCGTTGGTGGTCTCGCCATCGCCCTTGCCATCCGGCCGACCCTCGAGAACATCATCGGAGGTCTGACCCTGTTCGCGGACCGACCGGTAAGGGTCGGCGATTTCTGCCAATACGGCGAAAAGATCGGCACTGTCGAGCAAATCGGCTTGCGGTCGACACGAATTCGCTCGCTGGAGCGGACGATCGTTACCGTTCCCAACGCCGAGTTCTCGCAAATGCAATTGGATAACTTCGCGGCGCGCGATCAGCGCCTGCTCAAGACCGTGCTGGGTTTGCGTTACGAGACAACACCGGATCAACTTCGCTATGTCTTGGCGGAACTACGCAAGCTGTTGTTGGGCCACCCAGAAGTGACTCCGGCGCCGGCACGGATCCGATTCGTCGGCTACGGCGCCTATTCACTCGATCTGGAAGTTTTCGCCTATCTGCGCTGTCAGGATCAGGACACCTTTCTTGCCATTCGCGAGGACATCTTCCTGCGCATCGCCGATATTATTAAAGAATCCGGCACGGGCTTCGCCTTCCCCTCACAAACCATGTATCACACGCGCGACGAAGGCATGGATACCGAACGGACCCGCACCGCGGAAGCAGAGGTCGATAACTGGCGGGAACTCAATCAGTTACCGTTTCCCAATTTTGATCCGGGACTTCGCTGGGAAATGGAGGATATCCTCGATTACCCGCAGAGAGGTGCCTACAACTACAAGTACCGAAAGGGGTTGTCGGAAGATGCGGAACCCGTTTCGGAAACTTCATCACCCTCCACTCCAAAGCCTGCTCGCTGATGCACGGCGCGTCGGAGGCCGCCGGAAACGCTCTGCGACTTTTCCCGTTACGCGGAAACCCGGACGGTCTTTGCGTGACGCCGAATCCCGTGCTCGTATCGTTTCGAAATAACTGATTGATTGAACAGACGCTGCAAGGAAGGGGGAAAGGCTACCATGCTTAGGTTGACGTTCGTAACGATGGTTGCCGCGACTGTGCTCGGCGGCTGTGTCGGTCCGCCGGTGCTGGAGCGCCAAGTACTTGGTTATGACGAGGTGACCTCGGAAATCGAGCAGAAACTCCTGTTGCTCAATGTCGCGCGGGTCGACGTGGGACGCCCGATCCACTTCACCACCACATCGAGTATTGCAGCCACCTTTGACTGGTCGACTTCGATCAACGTTGGCGGAAATATTCAGGAGCCGAGTGGTACCAATTTCTTCAACTTCAACTGGGGCGCGAGCGCCTCCGAGAACCCGACTTTCAGTATCATTCCGATCTCTGGCCAAGACTTCACCCGTCGCATCCTGACTCCGTTCAAGGACGATGTTTTCGAGTTCCTTGTGTTTCAAGGTGACGCCATCGACCGGATAACGCGGCTGATGGGTGCCGGGATCAATGTCCAAAATCCGGATGGGAGCTTCTTGCGGTTTATTTCGAACGAACCGGCCAAGCGGAAGGAGTCTGAAGAGTTCCGCCGTATCGCCACGCACCTGCGCTGGCTTAATGACAATCGGAAATTGTTCGTGGGCTCGCTGATCTTCGATGAAACGTTGGTCGCCGACTTCGAGGGCGTTCCGCGCGCGGAGGACATCATCAATGGCTTAGACAAGGGGCTCCGCTGGCGGCAGAAGCCGGATGGCAATTACGAACTGACTCGGCTGCAGGCCGGCCGAACCGTTGTCCTCAATTACGATCCGAAGGCCCTCAGCGATCGGCAGCGGTTCGAACTGAATGAAAAGATCAAACGGAATCCGAGCGGTTTCGTTTACGTCGATATCCGCCCCGATGGCCCGGGGGGCGATTTCCCCATTCAAGGAGCCATTAAACTCCGCAGCATGCTGCAAATCATTAACTTCATTGGCAGCGGCATTGCCGCCGATCCCGAGTTCGACGTCACGCCCGACAGAAGAACCGGCCCGGTTGTGGAAAACCCCGCATCTGTCCTGCAGGTAATCGTCAGCGACAGCGAACCCCCTACCAGGTTGGCGTCGGTGCGCTACGACGGCAGATATTATACTATTAACGACACCCAGTGGGACCGAGCGACCTTCGCGTACCTGGGTGATTTGTTCCAGAGCGCCGTCGGTGACGTCGAGGACGTTGGAATACCGATCACCATTTCGAAATAGAGCCTGCCTCGAGACATCGCTTGCGTCGCTTGGTATTTGCGCTAACGGTCACCGTGCCCGTCGCCGCCGCGTTTTCCGCACCCCGCGACGCTACGACGTGTTGGTGACCGTTCCCGCGAGCGGCAGCCATACCCTCCATACCGCGGCGCTCGGTGACGACAAGCAGGCGCTCGGCGTCCTCCACACACCCGACGTGGCGCCGGCCCCGAGCACCGGCCGGCCCAAGTTCGCCGGCAAGGCGCTCAGCCCCGCCGACCTCATTGGGCTCGCAGACGGTCTTACCTTCGGCGATCTGACGTTGGAGGGCTCGGACATCAAGCTAGGCGACGAGAAGTTGGCGACCGTCGAAGAGGCCGCTCCAGCACGGAGGACAAGAAACTCTTATGACACAGTAGGACTAGAGCCTTCCTGATTACGCGCTAGGCTCAGGTGATTTCAGGAGCCGATAGGGCATGGGCGGGGTTCGCAATGCGACCCAGGCGAGGCGTGGGATCATGTCCTC
>CAKZLS010000144.1 GCA_937127205.1 uncultured Rhodospirillales bacterium | reverse complement strand
GATACCCAAACATGGCCTTAAAAAAGGCACTGTCGATACCCGCAAATGAGGGTCAATTTTTTTAAAAGGCATGAATATCCCGCCTTGATTTGTCGGATTCCTCTAGTGTACAAAAATGAAAAAAATGGGGTCTAAGAGAATACATGTCATGATCTCCCGGAAGGCGGCGTTTTCCGTGTCAAATTTGGCGCGAATATTGTGTTTTCTTGCTTAGAACCGAGACACCCCGTGGGCAGCGACATACCCTCGTTGCCCCGAAATTAGGGCGTTGTTCCAAAATCTGGAAGCAGGTGTAACATGACCGGGACGGAAGCCCGTGCAACCTTCGATGCGGCTCAAGCGGACCCGCATCCCGGTGCGGAGTCACATGACAATGAAGAGAGAGTGGCAACAGTTGCCGAGGGTAGTCGTGGCCGCGTGATTCTGGTGTCTCTATACTACTCCGAGGCCAACGGCAGTGCTCCCATTCTGCGAATTTTCGCGGAGGCGCTTAGCGAGTTGGGCTACAGCGTGATGGTGATCACGGCTCGTCCTTTTTATCCCACGAAACGGGTGTTCGAAGAGTATCGCGACGGCTCGCGCGACGTCGAGCATCAGGGGGGTGTTGAAATTCGCCGGGTATTCGGACGCGATGTCGACTACAACAACATCAAGGCCCGGGTTTCGGCGGAGTTTGGTTTTGCGCGGGCGGCATACAGCTACATGCGTGGCCTCCCGCCGTCCAAGGCGATCTTTTCCGTTTGTCCTACGACATTCTCTCCTATTGCCGCGAATATGATCGCGCGTCGCATGGTCGCCCGCCACATCGCCATCGTTCACGATATCCCGTCCGGCCTTGCTTCGGCACTGGGAATGGTTTCCGGGAAGCCAATCTGGATGGCCATGCGGTGGTTGGAAAAGGTCGCGCTGAACGGCGCCGACCACGTGGTTACTCTGTCGGATGGTATGACGGATGTGCTCCGGGATATCGGCGTAACGCGCCCCGTGGATGTTATGCCACCGATGGTCGATGAGGAGGCGATCACGCCCAAGCCGGAACGTGATGGGGCGCCGCTCGTGGTCTACAGCGGCAACATGGGCCGAAAACAAGGGTTGGGGATCGTCGTGGAGCTTGCGAAGATCCTCGAGCAGCGTGGCTCGCCGGCGCGGGTTCTGCTGCGCGGCGACGGCGTTTTTCTTCCCGAATTGAAGGCGATGGCGGCCGAAGCGGGCGTCAGCAACCTTTCATTCGAGGGGTTTACCCCGGATGATCAGTTCGCCGAAAGTCTTGCCGAGGGGCATGTGTTCCTGGTCCCCCAGGACCCCGTAGGCGCCAGCTACTGCATTCCCGGAAAGCTCTATACGCTGATGGCTGCCAGCCGTCCGTTCGTGTGCACCGCGCTGCCGGGCTCGCCCTTGGACGCGGAGCGTGAGGCCAGCGGCGCGTTCTTCATCTCGGCTCCCGGCGATGCCGAAGCGCTTGCCGACGCGGTCGAAAAATTGATCGCGTCTCCCGAGTTACGTGCCAAGCTCGGTTCCTCGGGCCGTGCGTATGTGGAAAGGCACGTGGGCAGGGAGGCGCAAAAGGCCACCTACGAAGCGCTTATCGAGGGCACCAAGACGTCATGACGCGGTTGAAGCCGCATCTTCAGCGGACGTCTCACCGGGGCGTCGCGGCCGACACTATCGCCGTTATTTGTGTTTCGGCATATGCACACCATCTCGATATCTCATTTGCGAAGGCTGTCCCATTATGAAGATCCTGTTGACGGGTGGCAGCGGTTTGCTCGGAACGAGCCTTCAACGCGTCGCCAAAGCCCAGTTTCCTGACCACACGATCTTGGCGCCAAGCCGATCGGAGTTGCCATTGCACGATGCGAACGCGGTGTCCGCCTTGCTCAAGGATACCGGATGCGATGCCGTCATCCATTGCGCCGCAAAAGTTGGTGGTATTCAGGCTAATATCGCGGCTCCGGTCGACTTCCTGTGTCAGAGTCTCAGGATGAATGACGGCGTGATCATGGGTGCGCTTGACGCGGGGGTTCCCCGCCTTATTTTTTTTGGGTCGTCTTCGATGTATCCGAGGGAATACCCGCAACCGCTCAAGGAAGATGCCCTCCTTGCCGCGCCGCTGGATCCCGCCAACGAGGGGTATGCGCTTGCGAAAATCATGGGCGCCAAGCTGTGCGAGTTTATCAGCCGCACGACCGATTACAGTTACAAGACCTTGGTCCCTTGCAATTTGTTCGGATTGGAAGACCACTTCGACGCCGCCGTGGGGCACTTGATTCCGGCCGTTATCACCAAAATGGTCGGGTCTCAGAGAAGTGGCGCGAAGGAGGTCGAGGTCTGGGGGTCCGGTAAGGCGCGGAGGGAGTTTCTGTTTTGTGATGATTTGGCACCGTTTGTTTTTGATGTATTGCCGAAGCTAGACACCCTTCCTCCTAATCTGAATGTGGGGTATGGCGATGATTTTTCGATTTTGGACTACAATCAAATGATCGCCGATATTCTCGACTACGACTGCTCATTCGTTTTTAACACGTCAAAACCCGAAGGCGCGGCGCGAAAACTGTTGGACTCGTCGCTGGCGC
>CAKZLS010000143.1 GCA_937127205.1 uncultured Rhodospirillales bacterium | reverse complement strand
AATCCCCGCCGGAGCCGCTCGGCGGCGGACCCGCCAGGCACATGATGTGCTTCATCCCGGGTGGTATCCGCATGGAGTTCATCGCGCCGGGCGGTTGAGGGACCGGCGCCTGAGAAGGAAGGAGGAAATCATGACACTCGCAACCCTGCCCCCCACGGACCGCGCTGCAACCGTTGGGACCGCCGCGGCGGACGTTTCCACCGCCCCGGGTTGGGAAACGAACCTGGGCGACTTCCCGGCGCTTTCCGTCGTGCCGTGGCAGTTCCTGATCAAGGACGCGGTGCTCCTCGGGGCCGACCTTTGAAGCCTCGGAGATACCGAGCGGGACATGGGCGCCACCCGCTGAGCCGTTCAAACGGCGCCCGAACATCAACCCTGCGAAAGAGGAGAGTAACCATGCCCCGTGTAAACCCTATCGACCCCGCGACCGCCACCGGCGAGGCCAAAGCGCTTCTTGACGGTGTGCAGAAGAAGCTCGGCATGACGCCGAACGTTATCCGGACCATTGCCAATGCCCCCGCCGCCCTGAAGGCTTACTTCGGGATCAACGAGGCGCTGGCCGGAGGACGGTTCGACGCCAAGACCCGCGAAGCGTTCGCCCTCGCCGTCGCCGGCGCCAATTCGTGCGATTACTGTGCGTCGGCGCACACCGCGCTCTCGAAGGGCCTGAAGGTCGACGACGTCGAGATCGACCGGCGGCTCGCCGGGCACTCCAGCGATCCCGCGCTCGATGCGGCGCTCGTGTTCGCTCGCACGGTTGTCGAGAAACGCGGGCTCGTCAGCGACGCGGATATCGCCGTCGTGCGTGCCGGCGGTCATGACGACGGCGCCATCGCCGAGATCGTCGCCAACGTGGTTGCGAACATCTTCACCAACTACGTCAACCACGTCGCCGAGACCGATATCGATTTTCCGAAGGTCGAACTGGCCAAATCGCAGGCCGCTTGAGACGCGAAAAGGCGGTGCGCCACGGCGGCGCGCCGCCATCGCGAGGACACGACGGGAGAGGGAGACGGACAATGAACGATCTGAGCACCGAAGCAACACGCGGAGCGACCGCCTTATCCGAGGAAATGAACGACACCGAGTCCCCGTTCCACGTGGGCGAGCGGCAGGTTCAGGAGCGCCTTGGGGTCCGTGCAATCGAGGACTGGGCAAGAAAAATCGTGCGCCCCTATCTGCTGGACGAACACCGCGCCTTCCACACGGCCATGCCGTTCCTCGTCGTCGCGGCGCGCGACGAACGGGGAAGGCCTTGGGCGACCATGCTGGCCGGCCACGAGGGTTTCGTAACATCGCCGGACCCCGTTTCGCTCGTAATCGATACCAAGCCTGTTTCGGGTGACGCGCTGGAGCGGTCCTTCACGACTGGCGCCGACATCGGAATCCTCGGCATCGAATTGGCGACGCGGCGGCGTAACCGCGTCAATGGCCGCGTCCGCAGGGATCAATCGGACGCCATCGTCTGCGAGGTCGGCCAGACCTTCGGGAACTGCCCGCAATACATTCGCGAGCGCGAGTGGCGGTACGCCGGCGGCGTGCCGGCGGGCGCGCCCTCACGCGGAACGCGCCTGAAATCAACCCAAATCCACTGGATTGCCTCGGCCGATACCTTCTTCATCGCCACCGGGCTCCGCGGCGACGGTGACAACGCCACCTTCGGCATGGATGCCTCTCACCGGGGCGGCGATCCAGGGTTTGTCGAGGTTGCCAGTGAAACCCGCCTAGTCTTCCCCGACTACGCCGGCAACAACCACTTCAACACCATCGGCAACCTCGTTCTCGACCCGCGCGCCGGTTTCCTGTTCGTCGATTTCGAGACCGGTAGCCTGCTCCAACTCACTGGCCGTGCCGCGATCGATTGGGATTCGGAGGCGGTGGCGCGCGTTCCCGGCGCCCGGCGTCTGGTGACCTTCGACATCGAGGAGATCGTCGAACTGCCAACGGCCATCCCGTTGCGGTGGGACGCGGACGCCGAGTCGGTGCGCTCCCTGCGGCTGGTCGAGAAGATCCGCGAGACCGAGGATGTGACGTCGTTCGTGTTCGACGCGCGGGACGGCGGACCGCTGCCTGGCTTTGAGGCCGGCCAACACCTTCCCATCGAGTTCAAGATTCCCGAACGAGAGGAACCGGTCCGGCGGACGTATTCGCTCTCGGGTTCACCCCGCGACGAACGTTATCGTATCAGCGTCAAACGCGAGCCGAGAGGACTCGCTTCGCGCCACTTGCATGATCATGTCGAACCGGGAGCGATCATCAACTCGCGCCGGCCATCGGGCGACTTCATGATGTCCTGTGAAACGTGCCCGATCGTGCTTGTGAGCGCGGGCATTGGCGTGACGCCGATGGTGAGCATGCTCCAAGCGCTGGCCGCCGAGAGCGGAGCGCGCCCGGTGGTGTTCGTCCACGGTGCGCGAGACGGTGCTCACCACGCACTGGGACATGAGGTTTGGAGGCTGGCCGCGAGACGGGACGGAATTCGGGTTCATGTCGCCTACAGCCAGCCGCGCCCGGAAGACGAGATCGGCAAGGATTACAACAGCGCAGGTCGCGTCGACGGCGCGCTGCTGGCCAGCCTCGTCGCCGATCTCGAGGCTCAGTACTACCTTTGCGGCCCGACCCGCTTCATGGCCGATGTCCAGACCGATCTTGAGCGGCGCGGCATACCCGCGAACCACATCCACACAGAATCTTTCGGACCAGTGAAATGACGCTCCATTCAGACATGTCCTATTCCGGAAAAGGGGACGTTACCCAATAGGCTAGATAGACGTAACGAGCGGCACAATCCGTCACTACTGAACTCCCAGAAACCTTAAAACAAAGAACACGCCCGCAATCGCATGGTCATGTCCTTGAATGCATATGCGCTTGGCGGCATATCGGCTCCGAAGCATAATGCGGATATCAATTTGGACGTCAGCACATGATACCAACGGTCGTTAGTAATGACCCCTTGTGACGGCGTTTCGGGGTTTCCGGCA
>CAKZLS010000142.1 GCA_937127205.1 uncultured Rhodospirillales bacterium | reverse complement strand
TTTGTTTTTTTTTTCAAGCAGAAGACGGCATACGAGATAAAGTGAGTCGGCGGGGTCGCCCCGATGAAACAGGATGGCGCCGGGCTCGAGGTCCATGAGTTCCAGATAGCGCATAAATCGCTGCGCGGCCCCGCTCCGCCGCAGTTCCTTGTCCAGCCACGATTCGAACAATGTCTCCGAAGGCGCATCAATATCGGCGGCCGCGAGAACGGCCTTTTCCGCCCATTCCAGTCCTTGATCGACCTGAGCGAATTCAACAACATTGGAATGCTTGGTCAGGAATTTATCGCCGGCCAGTGCTTTACGCACGGAGTTGCTTATGCCGGTAAGAACAAGGGTCACGTTATTGGCGCGGGCCCGGTCGGCCAGTTTCGTGAAACTAAGAACGGATGAGGAATCGATCCCGGTTACGTCGGAGAGATCCAAAACCAGAAATCGAATGGCTCTTCCATCCGAACCGCTCATGCGCTTCCATCCACCCTCCAGGAGGTGGTTCGCGGTTCCGAAGAAAAGGTATCCTTGGACCCACATGATATGGATCAGGTCTCCGTTTTGTTTCAGGAATGCCGATTGGTCCGGTGAACGATCCACGCGGCTGCTGTACTCCCGGCGCGTGAGGTCGTGCTTTATCACCCGCATTCGGCTGTACTTGACGGCGAAGATGATGCACGACGCAATCACCCCAAACCCTGTTGCTTGCAGGTAACCCCGCTCAACCACCAATAGCGGAATTGCGATGACCAGCAAGTTGTCTATGGCAGAGAGCTGCTTCCACGGTCGGACAAGCCATACACCAATTAGCCAGCCGCCCAGATAGATCAAAAGACCGGCGACAACCGGCGTCGGCACCCATTTGACCGCTTCGGGACCGATGACGATGGCGGCGAGGCAAAGGATCCCGGCGACCATTCCGGACATCCGCGATGTCGCCCCCGAAACACGATTGGCTTGGCTGCGATTAAGAGAAACGTTGGTAATGACGCCGCCACAGGCGCCAACGATAAGGTTGGCGATGCCGTTAGAGCGCAGTTCATGGTCAAGGTTGGCCGGTGTGTGCTCCGCGACCTCGAGGCCGGTGACGTTAAGCAGGATCGCGATCGCCGTGACCGCCGTCGCCACCCCGACTTCGCTTGCCCAGTTGAGCAGCAGCGGCGCCTCTATCGGCGTTGTCACAATGTCCAACCACGGCAGACCGAGTGCACTGGATTCCACAGGCATGACCACAAGCCCAAGGGCCCGGGCGTCCGCGAGCGAGAGGCCGAACGCCCATACTGCGCCGTCCACCAAGAGCACCGCGCATACCAGCACAAGAGGAATGACCGCGGGGTGGGCGCGGCGTGTGTGAGCGAAACCCAGTAGGGCCGCCAAGACAACTGCCAGCGATAACGGTAACGCAACGTCGGTCTGGGTCGGATCGGGAAGGGTGGTTAAGGAGAAAGAATGGCCGACCAGCAACCGCAACGCACCCAGCACAAGAAGAAATCCGGACGCGGTCAAAAAGCCGGCTATAACCGGAAAGGGAATATAGCGGATCCACATGCCGAGGCGAAGAACACCAAAGAGCAACAGCATCGCGCCAACGAACAGAGTGGTGCCGGCCAGCGCGATGAATACCAGTGTTTCCAACTCGACGCTCGACGCCTGGCCCATGGTCGTTTGGGCGATCCCTGCGACCAGCGCCGCAAGGATGGCGATGACGGCCGTATCGGGACCGGCGACCGCGAGGCGGAACGAGCTTGAGGCCGATACGATCAATGTGGAAAGGCCCGTGCTGAGCAACAGGATCGCCATTCCGCGCGGCGCGGAGGCGATCAGGGGACCAGAGAACAGCAGCAGCGCGAACGATAAGCTGTAGGCAAACGCCAAGGTGGCGACAATGGTCCCGCTTGCTACATTGCGGGCGGCATGTTTAACCCCGTTCGCGTATTTGCCTTCGGCCGCCTCGGTGGATCCCAGGACGTCCTCCCGTGTTATTTTGCCGAATAGTCCATCGCCGAGACTTGGCGAGGTCGAACGTCGTTGCTTATCGGCTTTATTTTTCCACTTTTCTCAAATCACC
Source organism: uncultured Rhodospirillales bacterium (assembly GCA_937127205.1). GTDB lineage: Bacteria > Pseudomonadota > Alphaproteobacteria > Rhodospirillales > Defluviicoccaceae > CAKZLS01. The sequence goes on along the minus strand of CAKZLS010000142.1, from coordinate 978 downwards.
ATCCCGAAATCGGGCAGGAGAACAGTGCATCAATCGTCAATTCAAAAACCGGTGTCTTGCTGATCTGTGCCAAGGGCGTGTATCCGGCCATCGGGAACGACAAGGTCGCATACAATGTGCGGCTGTGTGGTTTCAGTCGGCTCGATAGTGGCGAGGTGGTCGCTACCGATGGCTTCGAGCTTGGAGCGCAGTATTTCGGGCTCCGGGTGGCGGAGGCGCAAGGCATGCAGCCGCACCCCGAGATCGGTCATGCGCCCGCTGGGGTGGGGACCATCGGGCCACTCGATGATGACTGGCAGGGTCCCTCCCTCGGGCAAATTGCCGTCGTCGCGGATCGAGATCCGCCAGCGAAGATCGTCACGGGTCATCGTCACCGGGCGGCCCAAGTCAATTCCCGCACCTCGTGCGGCGGCGAGGACTCCCTCGATGTCATGGGTTCTGGCAATCCAGGCGATCGGTCTTGGTCCCCGCGAAAGCGAAGTTCGCTGATCCATGTGATCAAGATCGAACCATCGGGGCAGTCCAGGAGACGGAGCCCCAGGATCGATCGAGATGATCTCGAGATAGCTGTCATCCTCCATTTTAGTCAGGCAGTTGTGCGTGCCCTGACGCGGGTGGGTACCGCCGAACGGGAGTTCGACATTCAGCCGCGCTTTGAGATAGCCAACGCCATCGCTCAGCGTGCGCGCGCCGATTGCGATATGATCTAGAAGTAGCGATTCGGCCAAAGCTGTTGTTCCAGCAAGAAATGGCGATTGTAGCGCGGTGATGTGGCAAGCGCGACAGTTCCCGGCGCTTATGTTTCACGATTGGTTGACCGTGCTTGATCGCGGTTGCGCTTGGGTTAAATGTTGGATCAGGGTAAATCGTGCTCACTATTTCATGGTTAGGATGCAAACGCTGCGGCTGTGCACAAAAAGCGATTGGTCCGCGCATCACCGACGGACGGTCTTCGGCGGATGAGGTCGTTTGCTGTAA
>CAKZLS010000141.1 GCA_937127205.1 uncultured Rhodospirillales bacterium | reverse complement strand
GACGTCGATGCCGGTGGCCTTTCCTTGCGAGTTTTTGAAGGTGTAGATCGCGTATTGATTCCAGCCGACGCGAAGCGCGCACGCGGCGTCCCCGGTGTTCGGCGTCGTAACGCAGAACAGGAGGGCGATGGGCACGATCGCCGCGAACCGTCGAAACCGTCTCATGAACATCTTCCCCTTCACTCAAGAGTCCCGGGCAATCGTCCGTTGCCTTGCGAGAGGCGCTTGTCGCGCTTTGTGTCCGCTTTGTGCCGACGGCTGTCGGTCTCTCGCACGAACTCTTCAAGAATTCCCCGCTTAGAATACAGCAAACAGACGGGAAAAGAGGAGCACTTATGGCATTCTTGAGATGCGGAGGCTCGAAATCGGCGCCGCCTCTATTCGCCCTGCTGCAGCAGCAAGCCGCGTTGGCGGGCCACCCGGAACATGTAGAGGAAAAACCCGACGGCGGCGGCGAAGTGCAGCGCATTGAGGGCGACGGCCTTGTAGAACAGGTCCCACCGGAAATCGCCGTCGAACAATACCGCGCGCATCCCCTCGAAAACGTAGGACGACGGCAGGGCCCAAGCGACGGGTTGCAGCCAGGGCGGCAGGGTATCGATGGGGTAGTAGATGCCGCTGATGGGGGCCACCGCGAAGATCGCAACCCAGGCCAAGTTTTCGGCGCCTAGCCCCAACCGCAGCACCGCCGCCGAAACCAGCAGGCCGATGCTCCAGCCGAACACCAAGAGATTGGCGAAGAATGCCGCCAGTGGCAGGCCCAGCGAGAACACCCAGACATCGAACAGCGGCAGCGCCAGCAGCGCAGCCGGCAGGACACCGATCAGCGTTCGAACGAAACTGAGGAGCGTCATGCCCATGACCATTTCGATGGGGCGGAGCGGGCTGACGAACAGTTGGCCGAAGTTGCGCGACCACATCTCCTCGAGGAAGGTGAGCGAGACGCCGAGGTTGGCGCGGAACAGGATATCCCAGAGCAGCACGGCGCTGATCAGCACGCCGGCCGCCTGCGCCACCCAAGACGAGTGGCCCATGAAAAACTGGGTAATGAAACCCCACAACACCATTTGCACCGTGGGCCAGTACGCCATGTCGAGAATGCGCGGCCACGAGCGCCGGAGCACGTACACATGGCGCAGGAACACCGCCAGAATCCGCCTAATCGATAAGGCGATTTCACTTTGCCCCGGATTTGGTTCTCCGTTCATTGGGCGGCGCTCGGCTGGTCCGGGTTTTCGAGCGAAACGCGATCGCGGGCAATGTCGAGAAATACTTCTTCCATGGTCTGGCGCCCGTAGCGCGCGATCAGCGCTTCCGGTGCGCCTCGGTCGATGATCTTGCCCGTCTTCATCATCAAAACGTTGTCGCAGAGCCGCTCCACCTCCGCCATGTTGTGGGAGGCGAGCAGGATCGTCATGCCCCACCGATCGCGATGAGTCTCCAGGTAGGTGCGGATCCAGTCGCCCGTATCGGGATCGAGCGAGGCCGTGGGTTCGTCCAGCAAGAGCAATTCCGGCCGGTTCAACAGAGCCTTGGCGAGCGCCACCCGAGTGCGCTGCCCGGACGAGAGATCGCCGGTGGGCCGCCGCAGCAGGCCGCCGATATCCAGATCCTCGGCCAGTTCGCCGATCCGCGCGCGGACGTCGGGAATGCCGTAGAGCCGCCCGTAGACGATCAGGTTTTCCATGACCGTGAGCCGGCGGGGAAGGTCCACGTAGGGCGACGAAAAGTTCATCCGCGCGAGAACCCGGTGGCGGTGGCGGATCATGTCTTCGCCGAGGACCTGGACGGTGCCGGACGTGGGCAGCAGAAGGCCGAGCAGGATGGACAGCGTGGTGGTCTTGCCGGCGCCGTTGCCGCCGAGCAGCGCCGTCACCGATCCTCGACCGATGGAAAATTCGATGCCGTCGACGGCGGTCACGTCTTTGAAGGTTTTCGAGAGCGACCGCACCTCGATAATCGGCTGGCCGGAAACCTGCTGCATGAACGTCTGCTGTGAAATGAGAGGGGCGGGACCCATTGAACCTAATATTGGCCGCCGGACCGGAGGATTTCAACCGTCGCACCGTATCCGGCTTAACCGGAGACTTCGAACCAGGTGACCATGCCGGCGGCTTGGTGCTCGAGCATGTGACAATGCAGCATCCACTTGCCGGGGTTGTCGGCGACGAAGCCCCAGGAGACTTTTTCCCGCGAACTGACCAGCACCTTGTCGAGCCAGGGCGACGGACCGTCGTGTGGATGGTCGCGGGCAACCTCCTTGGGATCGTAAACGAACGCGCCGCCCACCAGCCGGCCGCCGCCGGTGATCTCGGTTATGGCACCGCGCGCGCCAGGATCCAAGGTCATGTCGACTATAACATCCAGACGTTGTCCGGGAGCCAAAGTAATCCGGCCGTCGCCGAGCGAATGGGGCGGAAACAAGCTGGCCATCGGTGGCGATCACCGTTGGTGCGTGATCCTCGAGCCGCAGGTTAATCACCCGGGCGTTGGCGGTATTCAACAGCCGGAGCCGGGCGCTTTCTCCCTTACGAACCGGAATGTCCTGGGCCGCGCCGCCATCGACGGTGAAGGCGTTGCCGAGCCGCCCGGCATGGCTCCAGTCGTGCAAGTCGCCGAAACTGGCCTCGTCGATCTGTCCCTGCTCGTCGATCCGCCAGTGGTCGAAGGCCAAGGACACTTCCCGATCCACTTGCGGCACCTCAGTTTCAACGTTGATCAGACGTCACTCGCGGTTGTGCTGTTTGGCAGGGGGCGGCGGCGCTCATCCTGGCTGCAATGGGGTGATCGAAAAGAGGTCCGCCGGTGTAACCGCCAAGCCATAGGCAATTTTGCCGGCAACGGCGAGAACGAGCAAGGCCAGCAGAATACGGAGCTGTTCGGCGCGAAGTTTGGCGCCGAGGCGGACACCTACCTGCGCTCCGACCACCCCTCCAACCAGCAGCACCACGGCAAGAACCACGTCGACCGATTGCGTGTTCACGGCCTGCAGAACGGTAACGTTGGCTGTAACGAAGATGATCTGGAACAACGAGGTTCCAACCACCACTCCCGTTGGCATCCCGAGTAAATAGATGAGCGCCGGCACCATGATGAAGCCGCCGCCTACGCCCATGATCGCCGAAAGAACGCCGGTCATAATCCCCACGGCCAAGGGCAAGGCCGCGCTGACGTAAAGCCTGGATTTGCGAAACCTCATTTTGAAAGGCAGCGCTTCCACCCAGTTTGGATTGCGTCGGCGGCCGGACGCCTTCTCGCCGCGCGAGCGTCGCAACCGAAGGAGCGCTTTCGCGCTTTCAACAAACATCAGGGCACCGATAATGCCAAGCAAGAAAACGTAACAGAGCGCAATGGCAAGATCGATCTGGCCCAGCGTCTTCAGGGCACGGAACAGCCAAACGCCCAACGAGGAGCCCACCAACCCGCCAATGACCAGGACGATGCCCATCTTGACGTCCACGTTACCGCGCCGCCAGTGTCCGATGATGGCGGAAACCGAGGTTCCCACCACTTGATTGGCGCCTGAAGCGACGGCCACCGGCGCGGGGATGCCGATGAACAGAAGGAGAGGCGTCAGCAAGAACCCGCCGCCAATCCCGAACAGTCCCGAGAGAAGACCGACAATACCGCCGGTGCCCAGCAGAACGAGAACATTCTCGTTTATGCCAGCGATGGGTAAGTAGATCTGCATTCGTTTGAGTGTACCCGGATATTTGCCAGAGCTCGGACGAAGAACACGGCGAGTCCAATTATACATGGTCCGCTTGGAAAGCGGTAACGAAGATGCATGGAAAGCATTCCCGGCGCGTCCCACCGACTCCGCTTTTTTGTCGCGCTTTTTCGGAGCATCGGCAATAAAGGACGTGCACGACGTCTGGACATGATGGGACGGTTTCCCGGCGGTTGGCAACGGAAAGTGGGCGAGGGGTGAGGATTTGATGGGTGCAACAAAACTTCTGATCGGACTTTTGGTGGCCGCGGTTCTTTGGGGCGTCGTTCCGGCGTCGGCGCAAACGTCGCTTGTTCAGCCGTTCTTCGGTTCCTATGAGGGCACGACAGCGACCGAAGCAGCCACCTCGGAAATGCGGGATTTGACCGTGATCATCCGGCCGTTCGATGAAGAAGGTTTTTCGGTCAGGTGGCGAACGATCATCTTCAAAGCCGATGAAGAAGCGGGCCGGGGCCGGACCCAGGTGATTTACTTCAAGCCGGCCAAGGACGCCCCGGGCCTGTTCGCCGCCACGCCGCCTGACGAAGCGGCCGGTTTAGCATCCAACATTCCCCTGGAAGGGCGGCCGTTCGCATGGGCGCGCATTGCCGGCAAGACCCTGACCGTCAATGTTCTGACCATCTCGGAAACCGGCGACTACACGGTTCAGGCCTATGACCGGACGTTGTCCGACGGCGGTTTGGCGCTGAGCTTCGTGCGGCGTCACAATGGTGAGATCGAACAAAGGGTCTCGGGAGCGCTCAAACGCACCGGCGATTGACGGTGTGGCCTTGGTCCCTTGCGGTGGTTGTTGCCCCTCTCGACACTCCGGAACGCGACGCCGCCAGATGTCGTATTCGTATCGCACAGCTGGCTCGGAGAGCCGCCTCTGCGCCGGTCCGTGTCCAGTCTACGGCTGGTTCCCCCCGCGGAATAACTCCCGGCAAAAAGCTCTTGCGCGGCTTGCAAACCATCGAATAACATTGCGACTGTGAATTGATCGCAATACGATCCGGAGGGTAAGGCAATGAAGAAATGGTCAACGCCGAAGGTCCGCGAGATTTGCGTCGGCATGGAAATCAACTGTTACGCGTGCGCTGAGCGTTAGCTTGAGTTAAGACGACGGATAGTCGTTAGCGCTGCAAGTTGGTGAGCGGCAATCGGTTATGTTTTTGCCGCTCTTCTTTTCTCGCGCCTCCAGGTGCGCCGGGTCGTCGCAGTGTCGGTCGCCCCGCTCTGCAAACTCAGTTTGCACCCCGCTCTGCAAACTCAGTTTGCACTAGGAAGCCCCATGCCAAACCGCGCTTTACACTGAGCTCGCGGGGTATTT
>CAKZLS010000140.1 GCA_937127205.1 uncultured Rhodospirillales bacterium | reverse complement strand
GACGGATCCAATAGGAAGTCCGCCTTCTTCGAAACTCTTTTTTGCGAGCTGGTATCCATCTTCCAGAAATTTTTCATCTTCAGGAGTCATGTCACTTCCGATTTGTGAAATAGGTTAACGGTGCTCTATCTGGACAAAGGGATCGTGTGGTCAAAGCGATCACGCCCATAAATATCGCAATCGCACACCGACTTGTCATCGGAGCGTACGGGCCTTTCCTGCTTTGCGGACGATGCGGCCCACGGTGGTGAAATGGACGCCGAAAACCTCGGCGATCTGTTGGTAGCTGTACGCGCCGGTGGCATGGGCGGCGGCGATGGCGGCGTCACGATTGGGATTGGTGCGAGCGATCTCCTCCAGGAGCGGCGCCGGCGGGCGCTGCTGAGCCTGGGGAATAGCGGTGTCGGTTGCCCCCTTGCAGTGAAGCGTCTGCAGTCGGGCGACGAAGTCGTCGTCGCCGAGAAACATCTGCCGGTTGAGCTTTGTCCAGAGGGAATCGGCGCCGATGCCCTGGGCAACGAAGCGCCGGTAGCGCCGGACCGCCGCCGCCCGCTCGCTCGCGAAATGGGCCAAAAGGTCTTCGGCGGCCAGCCACGGCGGCGGTTTGGCTTTGCCGGTGGTGGCGAGATAGCTGCTCCATCGCCACGCCTTGGGGGCGTCCACCAAGCCGGCACGAACCGGATTGAGCACCACATAGCGCGCGAGCGCGAGCAGGTGGGCGTCGGCGTCCACCAGAATGGCGGCATACCGGCCTTGGAACACGTGGCCGGAACGGCCGTGGCGGCGGTTGATGGCCTGGGTGTAGACGCCATTGAGCTGGCGCATCCCCTTGGCGAGATTGCCGTCCGGCGTCTCGATTACGAGGTGATAGTGGTCGGTCATCAGGCAATAGGCGTGGCACTGCCAATTGAAGGTCTCGACCACATCGCCGAGGATTTTCAGAAACAGCCGCCGGTCGCCGTCGTCCTCGTAGATGGCTTCCCGCCGGTTGCCGCGCGCGGTGACATGATACAGCGCGCCGGGAAATTCGATCCTGAGAGGTCTGGACATACGAGGAGGTTACCATGGGGTGTGCTCTAATACTAGACCTGACCCCATAGCCCTGACCCCATGCCTCATTGTTTGCGCTGAATCTGCTGCTTCCCTAGCGTCGACTGCGCGTCGGGTGAGACTCCGGATAATTTGGAAATGTTTCCTTTTTTCAACGATCGGTCGTCGATTTTCACATCCTTTCCAATTTGCTAGAACGAGAGCCATGAATGGACGCATGAACGACCGCGACAAGCAAGAATGTCCACCTTTGTTCATGGAAAGTAGGCCGGGGGAAGGAGATGGCGGCAAAAACAACGCTGAATGCACGGAACCTCGAAGCGCTCGGCGCTGCTCGTCTCGCCGAACTTCTCATTGAGCTCAGCGACGGAGATGCGGGCGCCAAGCGCCGACTGCGTATTGAACTGGCCGCGAAGGTCGATCCCCGCGTCGTCGGGCGGGAAGTGCGCAAACGAATAAACGCGCTCGCCAAGGCACGCTCGTTCGTTGACTGGTACAAAACGAAGAGCTTGGCCGATGATCTCGAAACGCAGCGGCGGGCGATTGTCGATCAGATCGCAAAAACCGATTGCGGCGAGGCCTTCGAGTTGATTTGGCGTTTTCTGGCGCTTGCCGGGGCGATTTATGAGCGCTGCGACGACAGCAACGGTATGATCAGCGCGATATTTGCCGACGCGTGCGCAGATCTGGGGGCGCTCGCCGCCGCAGCCAAGCCTGATCGGGATAGTCTTGTAGACCAGGTTTTCGCGGTGCTGCAGGAGAACGATTATGGCCAATACGACGGCTTGATCGAGGTCTTGGCGCCGACGCTTGAGGAAGACGGCCTGCGAAACCTCGAAGTACGCTTTCACGAGCTGGCGCGCCAGCCGGAAGAAAAACGCTCGGCGGATACGGAACGCCAAGTCGTCGGCTGGTCGGGCCGCGGACCGATCTATGCGGACGACGTTAATGCCCGACGCCGCAAATCGGCGATCGAATCGAGCCTGAAAGCCATCGCCGACGCGCTCGGCGATGTCGATGCCTATGCCGCTCAATTCAGTGAGGAAGCCAAAAGATCCCCGCGCATCGCCGCGGATCTTGCGCAGCGTCTATTGACGGCCGGCCGCGCGGACGACGCGCTCGTCATGCTTGAAGCCGTGGATACCGATCGTGCCGCCGGGTTTTATCTCGAATGGGAAGACGCCTATATCGAAACGCTTGACGTACTCGGCCGCCGGGATGCCGCCCAGGAACTGCGCTGGCAATTTTTCTGTCGGTCGCTCGCCAAGAGCCACCTCAAGGCTTTTCTTAAGCGCCTTCCCGATTTTGACGACGTGGAAGCCGAAGAACGCGCGATCCATTACGTCGTCAATTACCCGGACTTTCATCGGTCGCTGACATTTCTGGTCTCGTGGCCAGCCCTCGAACAGGCCGCCACACTCATTCTGGCGCGATTCCGTGAGATCGATGGCGACCACTACTACTTTCTCGCGCCCGCCGCGGAAAAACTTGAAGGGAAATTCCCGCTCGCCGCCACGCTCCTGCGCCGCGCCATGATCGATTTTGCTCTCGATACGGCCCGCTACAAGCGATACAAACACGCGGCCAAACACTTGCTCGAATGTGAAAGCCTGGCTCCGCAGATCGAGGATTTCGCCGGGTTCGAAACCCATGGCGAATACGTCACCCGGCTGAAAACCAAGCACGGACGCAAATCCGGTTTCTGGACCCAAGTCCGGTAACCCAAACAACCTTGGCAACCGTTGTTCAACCCCAATCTCCCGTGGCGAAGAATTTCTGGGGCACGGAGCACGTACCAAGTGCGGATCGTGCGAAGCCGCTCACGGATTATTTAGAAACGTCCCCCGTTTGAGGCTGTAAGATGCGGTGCGCTAGAGGAGCGACATTTGCGCAAATTCGTCTAAACGGATTATGCCGTTTATCAGCCAAGTATCTGGCCAACGTGAATGCGTGCCCATGGCGAGCACCATTCCTCGTT
>CAKZLS010000139.1 GCA_937127205.1 uncultured Rhodospirillales bacterium | reverse complement strand
AGACCGCACCCTGACGCCCTCGGCCCGGCAACTGGACGAGCGGATGAAGGGCGGGATCACCCGGGCGATGGCGGCCAGCCGCTTCAAGGGGAACAAGGATCAAAGCCTGGCGATCGTCGCCCCGGCGGATACCAAGCTCGATCACGTTTTGCTCGTGGGACTGGGCAAAGCCGGCGACTTTGGCGGGCTGGAAGCCCAAGCCTTGGGCGGGCGGATTTGTGCCGCTCTGGGCGGCCAGGGGGGCAAGAGCGCGGCGGTGGCGGTGGACGCGCTCGACGGCGGCGCCATGACCCCTTCGGAAACTGCGGCGGAACTGGCATTCGGTGTCCGGCTGCGCAGCTATCGCTTTGACAAGTATCGCACCAAGGAGAAACCGGAAGACAAGCCCGGGCTGCAATCCGTATCGGTTCTTTGCGAGGGCGCCGGTGAGGCACGGAAGCTGTTCGTCACGCGCGCGGCCGTCGCCGACGCCGTGGCGTTCACCCGCGATCTGGTGTCCGAGCCGGCCAACGTCATCCACCCCGAATCGCTGGCCGCCGAGATCAAGAAACTCTCGAAGCTCGGCCTCAAGGTCGAGGTGCTCGGCGAAGCGCAGATGAAGAAGCTCGGCATGAACGCGTTGCTGGGTGTGGGCCAGGGCAGCGCCTTCCAGTCCCAACTTGCGATCATGCAGTGGAACGGTGCGTCCAAGCCCGAGGCCAAGGGCAAAAAAGACAAGAAATCCAAAAAGGCCGACGATCAAGGCGCCGCGCCCATTGCCTTTATCGGCAAGGGTGTCACCTTCGACACCGGCGGTATCTCCATCAAACCGTCGGCCGGCATGGAAGACATGAAATGGGACATGGGCGGATCCGCCGTGGTCATCGGCGTGATGAAGGCGCTGGCCGCCCGCAAAGCCAAGGTCAATGCCGTCGGCGTGGTCGGACTGGTGGAGAACATGCCGTCGAGCACCGCGCAGCGCCCGGGCGACGTGGTCAAATCCATGTCCGGGCAGACCATTGAGGTGATCAACACCGACGCCGAGGGCCGGTTGGTGCTGGCCGATGCGCTGTGGTACACCAAGGAGCGCTTCAAGCCCCGGTTCATGATCGATCTGGCGACGCTCACCGGCGCCATTATCATTGCGCTCGGCAACCACAAGGCCGGGCTGTTTGCCAGTGACGACGAACTGGCGGACCAGCTCCGCGCCGCGGGCGAGGCGGTGAACGAACCGCTGTGGCGGATGCCGATGGGCGACGAATACGACAAGATGATCAAGTCCGATATCGCCGACATGAAGAACACGGGCGAGCGCGGCGCCGGCAGCACCACCGCCGCCCAGTTCCTCAAGCGGTTCGTCGATGACACCCCCTGGGCCCACCTGGACATCGCCGGGGTCGCCTGGGCGAAGAGCGACAAGCCAACCACGCCCAAGGGCGGCACCGGGTTCGGGGTGCGCCTGCTCGACCGGCTGGTCGCCGACCACTACGAGGAGTCGTAGGATACACACGGAGGCGGGACCGTTCCGGTGACCGATATCGCATTCTATCACTTGCAGCGATCACCCCTGGAGCAGGCCCTGCCGCGTCTGCTGGAAAAGACACTGGCCGCCGGCAAGCGGGCCGTTGTCCTGGCCGGGTCGGAGGAGCGGGTAGAGTCGCTTGCGACGACGCTCTGGACCTATCACCAGGATTCCTGGCTTCCCCACGGCACCGCCAAGGACGGCGAGGCGCAACACCAGCCAATCTGGCTGTCCCCCCACGACGAAAACCCCAACGGCGCCACCTTCCTGTTTCTCACCGACAGCATGGACACCGGAACCATCGACGCCTTCGAGCGCTGCTTCGACCTGTTCGACGGCAACGACGAAGCCGCGCTCGCCGCCGCCCGGCAGCGCTGGAAACAGCGCAAGGAGTTCGGGCACGTCGTCACCTACTGGCAGCAGACCGACCACGGCGGCTGGGAGCAGAAGGCCTAAGGATCTCCGGGTTTCACCCGCAGCCCGAGCCGGTTGTGAACAGGGCCGGGGGGGGGGCCCATCGAAAAAGTCGATATCAACCCCATGCACAGTAGATTTGGCGGATCAAACCTTGCCGAGACGTCTAAAAGCCAACGGCTTGGTATGCCCTGCAGACCCCAACACGACTGGGCGTTATTATATGCGTCGACTTCAGCAATCTGGTCATGGCGCCGCAGGGGAGGATTTGAAACGTCCATCCTGCCGTCCATGGCGACAACACACGAAGCCGTTGGCATCCGCCGCTTAAAGCCCCAAGGCTCACGGCGGTTTCACACCTTGGCGATCGCGTGATCGACAGCCGCCGCGCAATGGATTTCCGTGGTTGAAAAGGATGGGATGGAGATTTGATCAGGCTGCAACAGTAGGGGAATTTCGGTGCAGGCCAGGACAACGCCTTCAGCGCCTCGGCTCGCCAAGTCGTCTATGATCTTTTGGTAGCCAAGCCGCGTGTCCGCGGTAAACACACCTTGCGCGTGTTCAGCGTAAATCCTGTCATGCACGAAGGCACGCTGGGCGGAGTCGGGGATCGCCGTCTCGATCCGACGCCGCCGAAAGATTTCAGGATAGAAATCCCCTTCCATGGTCTTCCGCACTCCCAGGAGCGCGACCCTCCGCAGTCCTCGGCGATCGATCGCGTCGGCAGTCGCCTCGGCAATGTGCAGGAAGGGAATGCCCGGCTGCGGCCCGATTTCTGGAACAAACCGATGGACGTCATTGCATGATATCAAGATGAAATCCGCTCCGGCCCGCTCAAGGGCCTGAGCGGACCTAAGAATCTGCGTGCATGCGGCGCGTTCATCTTGGTGCTCGATGACGGCGTCGACGTAATCCTGCCGATTGACGCTTTCGATAACGAGCCGGGCCGAACAAACGCCGCCCAGCCGCTCCTGCGTAATCTCATTCAGCCGCCTTTAATACTCGGCGGTTGAGATCCAACTCAACCCGCCGATCACGCCGATCTTTCGCATTCCATCCCGTCTCCAATGCCTACGCCGAGGGCGCGGGGTCCCATCATGCCGGCGCCGCCCGCGAGAACGCCTCTATCTCTGGACACCGTGCCTCGATATGGAGCAGGCGTTCATAGGATGCCACAAAGACGCCGAGGCGCCGCGCAACGGAAAGCTGCGGTACCAGCATTACATCGGCCACGCTCGGCGGATCGCCGGCGCCGAATGGACCCCGAGTACCGGCCGTCGAGACCATGGTTTCCAGCGCCCCGAAGCCATGCCCGAAGAAAGCGTGCCGCCACGCGCGCACCGTTTCGTCATCCGCATCGAACCCGGCCTTCAATTCCTGCGCCGTGGCTCGTGAGGGCAAGCAAAGGGGAGAGCTGCTCGGGATGACAGATGAGATCGGCGAGCGTGTACCGGTCAAGGCTGGCGAAAAAGGCATCGACGGCCTCATGCAGCGCTCGTTTCAGGATGCAGGCCGGTTCGAGCGGGCAGGTGTTGGTCGACGAATCGAAGCATTCGACCAGGACGACGTCGTTTTCGGTCGCACGAATGACCTCTCCGATGCCGATCTCTTGAGGAAGCCGCGCCAAACTAACCCCGCCGACGCGCCCGCGAACGCTTTTCAAATAGCCGAGGCGGCATAACAGTGCCGCCGCTTTCTTCATATGGTCGTAGGACGCACCGTAGGCCCTGGCGATCTCGGGGACCGGGGTCGGGCCCGCGTCGTTCAGCGCTGTGTACATCAGCACCCGGATCGCAAAATTGGAAAACTGTGTCATCCGCAACGGCGTGGACTCCCTATTGCCAAAAACAGGTAAATGATATACCATATTTAAAATCAGGTATAGACAATACCTGATTTGGACTCTGAGGGGAAACATCGAGGTTCTCGAGGGGCGCGGAAGGGATTGGGAGGGGGACACGTCCGACACTAAGGGCGGGCGCGGCTCCCCATTCTCCGCATCGTCGAGGACCGCATCGGATCAAGGAGATAAGACATGGCGACCCGCGAAGAATTTGCCGCGCAGCTTCACTCACTGATCGAGCAATTTACCAACGGTGACGTGGATGCAATCGATTTAGCGAACGAATTGCAGGACCAGGTGAACGTATTCATCGGTCAGCACAATCTCGAATATGAACTTAGCCGACAATCCCGCGCCTAGAGCAATATCCGATCAAGTGGAATCACTTGACCGGATTTACTTGCTCTAGACATCAACTGCTTAGAGCACGACCACCCGTTCGGATCGGTTCGATCCAAACGGGTCGTGCTCTACCGCGCGCAGCAAAGAACCGGGAACCGAGCCGGGCGGGATCCTCGGACCCGTATCGTCGTGCCAACGCACCGCGAACTCCGCGGGCGCGGAGACCCCGGAAAACGTCCATTACGGAGAACACCGATGAAGATCGCAGTCACCAGCCAGAACTTTCGAACCGTCACGCCGCACGCGGGACGCACGCGACGGTTCCTCATCTATCGAGCCGATCCCGGTGAAACGCCCATGGAACTCGAGCGCCTCGAACTGCCCAAGCACATGGCGATGCAAGCGTTCCATGGGGATGGAGGGCATCCGCTGGACAGCGTCGATGCCGTTATCGCGGGTTCCTTCGGAGAAGGCTTTGCCCGCCGCATGGCGAAGCGGGGGGTGAGGGCGGTAATCACGAGCAGAACGGATCCGCTGGAGGCGTTGCGGGACTTTCTCGCCCACCCCGAGCGATGGCCGAACAGTGACCTCGAATGCGGCAGGCGGCATCGGCATGGGCGCACGCCCAGAGCACGCAATCCCCGAAGCCGAATGGCCGGAGCGGACGCGGAAGCGCCTCGGTGCGGTGGCGCGCTCCAAGCGGTTGGCTTTGGCCCGCAAGGGGGACGCGGAAAATCTCACCATCGCCGTCGCTAGAGCACGACGCGTAGACGCCGGTCCTACGGTTACGCCTGCTCTGGAAGGGAAAAAGCCCATGACCATCGTCTCTGAAACCGCGCCCTAAAATCTCTCGGGTCGCAGGATTTCGACCGTTGAGAGATAGACGATTCCGGAGAATTGCTGAAAGCAGTTGGCAATGACCCGTTCGGCAATGGTGTCGGCGACGCCGCGGTCGGCCACCAAGGTCTCAATTTTCACGATGCTGAAGGCACCCACCATCTGCGGCCGAACGGAGGAACGCAATCCGTGCTGGCCCTTGCCGCTGCCTTCGACGACTGTGTAGCCCGAGGCGCCGGCATCCTCGATGATGCGGGTGACTTCGGACTGGATCAGCCTTTCGGTGACAATGGTGATCTTGGTCGCTTGGGTGGTCATCGTAGCGTCCTTTCCCTCTAATGTCAGACGTATCCCGGCCCGTCAAAGGCTGGTGAAATTCGCTTGTCGGGCAAGCGCTTGGATCTGTGCCGCGCCCTCGCGCCGCACCCCTCGGAGGGGCCGTCCAGCGTCCCCGCGCCGACGGCTCTCCATGCGTTGGCACTTCTCCAGCGCTTGCCCATTTCTTGCCCTCTCCGACCGTCTGCTAGGGGGCGAAAACGATGTTGCCCAGAGCCATGTAGAGCGGAATGCCGATGGCAATGGCGACCGGCGTTCCGATGCCCGTGGACGCACCGATGTAGGACGAGGGGTTGGCCGTGGGGATTCCGCCGCGCAGGGTCGGCGGGCCGGAGATGTCCGAGTTGGACGCCGCGATCACCGCCAGCAGGACCACGCCGCCCGGGCTGAAACCGACGGCCACGTGGGCCACATAGCCGAGCGCGAAGGCCAACAGACCGTGGACCAGCGGCGCCACGGCGGCATAGACCACGAACCAATGGGCGACCCGGCGCAACTCGGCCAA
>CAKZLS010000138.1 GCA_937127205.1 uncultured Rhodospirillales bacterium | reverse complement strand
GGTCGTCGGCCAGTGGATGAACGGTTAACCAGCCACCGGCGACGTCATCAAGGAACAAGCGAAACGCCGCGTGTTCGACCTGTGGCGTAATCTCTTCCGCGCGCCGTCGCCGCGCCAGTAGACACCGAAATTCTACCGTGGTCAGACGGCTGATCTCCGCCTTGGGCTGATCGAGCAGAAACCGTTCGAACGGCTCGGACCCCGGCTCGTTCAGATACCGTTTCGCCAGCGCGCTGGTGTCCAGGTAGGGGCCCGTCATCGACCGTCGCGGTCGGCTGGTCAACGACCGTCGCGGTCGGCGCGGACGGCGACTTCGCTGCCGGTGCGCAAGCGCGGCATGGTTTTGCGGAAATCCGCGTGTGAAGGCATGCTCGCTGCCCTTCCCACGGGCAGCAACCGTGCGATGGGTATGCCGTGGCGGGTAATCACCAGTTCACCTTCGGCTGCCAGAACGTCGTCGAGGTGTGACAGAACCGAGCGAACATCGCGGATTGAAACCTGTTTCATCTAGTCTTTGTCCACTGGCTGTGACACGCTATTCGCTATTGTGTCACATTTGCCGCTTTCTTACCAGATGGATGGCCCGGTCAAATCTTGGGTGTCGCCAACCCGGCGCCTGAGCAGAAGAAGCGCGGTTCTTAAAACCGCACCGACACGCTGAGCGATCCGAACCGGTCGGGCTGGTCCTGGCCGTCGAATTCCTTTGTGCGCCAAACGTGGGTGAGGGCGAGCCGGGCGCCTCTCCAGGCCACCGCCAGGCCCGCCGTGGCGCTGCCCACCAGGAGCTTCTTGTCGACGCTGTGGCTGTCCGAGAAGGTGTTGCCGTCGAGGAAAATGTTGCGCGCCACGAAGGTGCCGCCGAAGCCGCCGAAGATGTACCACGCATACCCCGCTTCCACCCGGTCGATGTAGGTCACGCCGGCGAGGTTGGGCTGGATCAGCGGCGGGCCGTAGTCTCCCTCCAGGCCCTGGCCGAACCGGAGGATGGAGCCGACGCTGGCGGAGGTGTTGACGTTGCCGAGGCTGACGCCGGCGGTGGGGATGAAATCGGCCTCCACAGGCAATCCGCCGAAATCGTGAGCCGGCGAGCGCCAATTGCGCTCGAACATCAGAACCACGCCCGGCTCGTTGTCGAGCTGGTTGTCCCAGCCCTTCGGGTCCGGAGAGTCGGAGTATTTGTGGACGAACCGTTGTGTCTGCTCGGCCAGCGACGCGGGACCGACCATGCCCAGATCGAGCTCCAGCTTGTCCAGGGTGTCGAAGGGCATTGTCAGGATTTCCTGGTCGGCCTCGGCATTCAGCGTCACACCGATATAGAGCCAGCCGGCGTACGGCCGGTCGTCTTCGATCAGGTTGCTCTTGGACAGGTCTTCCGGGGTGTAGATGCTCTGTCCCAGATGGATCCCGACGCGGGCATCGGCGTCGGCGTCGAAGGGATAGATCCATTCCAGCGCGTCGCCCACCCATTGCAGCTGGTTGCGAAGCGCGGGCGAGGTCCAGCCGATGCGCACGCCGCTGGTGTAGTTGCGGTCGGCGTTGGCGATCAGGTCATTCTCGATCTGGAAGGTGAATGTCCCGGTCTGGCCGGATGGGGCGGGATCGCCAGTGGGGCCAGAAGTGCTGGGCGGAGCTGAATCGCCGGCCGGGGTGGGATCGGCGGCGGGATCGGCGGCGTCATCGGCGAATGCCGTTTCCGGCTGAACCAGCCGGACAAAGGCGAAGACGGCGAGAATACAGAGATACCGGCAGCCGCGCGCGCCCAATAACCGACCTCCCATGTTTTTTTACCTTTTCTGCGACCATGAAATGCTCAATTCTGGGAAATGCTCAATTCTGGCCGGGGGCCGCCTGGGCAACACTAATACCAACCTGCGTTGATACTGACTCATTGTGACGGCCTTACGAGGTCTCCGGCAAGGAGCGCGTCGCGCCGTGATGCAGGAGCATCACAAGCGGCGTGCGACGCGACCCGGAGACCTCGTAAGGCCGCCCTCCGGGTCGCGTTTCGCGCATCCTCGGGGCGACGGAGACCGCTTGACGATGGGTCCCCATCGCCGGCGCGTTCCCTCCTGCCGAGGAAGCGTGAAACACGATCACAATGGGTCACTATCAATGCAGGTTGGTATAACACAGTTTAAAGCGGCGCCTCGGCCGGGATGATAGATCTCGGAAATTAACCTCTGAACATTGTTGGTGTCATGTCACGCTTAGTTATCGTTTCTAACCGGGTTACCCCGGCCTCCGCCGAAGGCGCTCCCGCCGGAGGGTTGGCGGTCGGGCTCAAGGCTGCCCTGGAATCGGCGCGGGGGCTGTGGTTCGGGTGGAGCGGCGACGTCTGTCCCGATGACGTATCCATGCGCGATACGCGGCAAATAGACGACGGCGATGACAGCTACCGCAGCGTTACGGTGGATCTCACCCAGTCGCAGTATGCCGGCTACTACGAACAGTTCGCAAACCGCGGTCTGTGGCCGCTGCTGCACGGCCGGTTGGATCTCACCACGTTCACGAGGCGGGACTTCGCGACCTACCGCGAGGTGAACCGGCTTTTTTGCGAGTGCCTGCTGCCCGAGCTCGGGCCGGACGATATCATCTGGGTTCAGGACTATCATCTGTTCCTGTTTTCTCATCATCTCCGGAACAAGGGCGTCGAGGCCGCGCTCGGCTTTTTTCTCCACACGCCTTTCCCGCCCGCCGATCTTTTCGTCGCCCTGCCGTGCTGGCGCGAGATCGTCGACGGTCTGTTGGCGCACGATGTGGTGGGGTTCCATACCCGCGGAGATCTGCGGAATTTCGCCGATGTCATCGAACGCAAGCTGAACGGGCGGGTGTCCGGAGACGGCGCTGTCGAGCTCGGCGAGCACCGATGTGCGCTGGTGGCTCAGTCCATCGGTATCGATACCGACGCTTTCGCCGCGATGGCCGCGAGCGAAGCCGAGCGAGGCGGGGGAGAGCAATTCGCCGATTGGATCACGAACCGCAAGGTGATCGTCGGCGTCGATCGGCTGGACTACAGCAAGGGTCTTGACCATCGGTTCCGGGCGTTCGAAACCTTTTTGGCGGAGTCGCCGGAACATCGCGGCGGAGTCGCCTTTCTGCAGATCGCGGCGCCGTCCCGCGAGGATGTGCCCGAGTACGTGCAAATGCGCGAGGAACTGGAGGCCCTGTCGGGCCGCATCAACGGGCGGTTCACCGAACTGGATTGGGTGCCGCTTCGCTATATCAACAAATCCTTCCCGCAGGAAAGCCTGGCCGTCCTCTATCGCCTGAGCCGCGTCGGGCTGGTGACGCCGCTGAGGGACGGATTGAATATGGTCGCCAAGGAGTACATCGCCGCTCAGGATCCGG
>CAKZLS010000137.1 GCA_937127205.1 uncultured Rhodospirillales bacterium | reverse complement strand
GGGGTCGATGGTGTCGCCATCATTGGTGATTGCCATCGGGCACGAAGAAAGGCGACCCTTTGTGACGTTTCGGAACAGGTCATCTCCCGACATGGGCCGCCCGATAACGTAGCCTTGCGCGAGGTCGCACCCAAGTTCTTTCAGACGCGATAGGATCAGCTTGCTTTCTGCACCTTCGGCCACAACCTTGAGTCCCAAATTATGTGCAAGGTCGATGGTCGACTGGACGATGACCGCGTCTTCCCTTCGATTGACGAGTTCGACAACGAACGACTTGTCGATTTTCAATTCGCGTACCGGAAGACGGCTGAGATACGAAAGCGACGAATATCCCGTGCCGAAATCATCGATGGACAGGTGAATTCCCATTTTGGCAATCCGCTGAACTACCGAAAGCGCCTTCTCGGGATCGATCATGATCGCGCTTTCGGTAATCTCGAGCCAAACGAGATGAGAGTCGATCTTCCATTTGGCGAGCAGGTCGGCCAGCATCCCAGGAAGGCAGCAGTCGTGGAGGCTTCTGGCGGAAATGTTGATCGCCATGTGAATGTCGAGCCCGTGCCCACACCATTCTGCGAGTTGCCCGAAAGCGGTGCTCAGGGTGTGTTGCGTTAGTGCGCTCATCAGCCCGGTGCGCTCGGCTTGCGGGATCAATTCTTCCGGCGGAATCGGACCAAGCGTCGGGTGAGTCCAGCGGACGAGAGCTTCCGCCCCGCATATACGTCCGGATTTCAGGTCCAGTTTGGGTTGGTAATCGAGACAGATCTTCTGCCGTTCGATCGCGCGCCGCAATTCACCCGTCAATGTTAGGTAGCGGATGCTGTTATGATCGTTTTCGCTATCGTAAACGGCGATGGAGGCTTGGCTTTTTTTCGCTTCGTACATGGCCACATCGGCACATCGCAGAAGCGTCTCTTTTTCTTGGGCGTGATCCGGGAACACGGCAATTCCAATGCTCGCACCCACATCTATCGAGAGCTCATTGAGGGCGAAAGGTTCTTGTATTGCCCGAAGCATCCGGGACGACACACGCTCGGCGCGTTGAAGATTGCTGATTGCCGGCAAGATCACGGCAAACTCGTCGCCTCCGAGACGGGCAATCGTATCGGTCTTGCGGATGGTCCGGACAAGCCGCTTGCCCAGTTCGGTCAGAAGAAGGTCGCCGACCTGGTGTCCGAGGGTATCGTTCACATCTTTGAACCGGTCCAGGTCGAGAACAAGGAGGCTCATCCGCAGGGGAGATGGGCCCCGGTAAGCATGTTGAATAGCCTGATCCAGCCGTTTGTTGAGCAAGATGCGGTTCGGCAACCCAGTCAACGCATCGTGGAGGGCTTGATGTGCCAGTTGGTCCTGCTGCTGTCTGCGCTCGGTAATGTCGCGAACGACCGCGACATGCAGGGACTCGCTATTTAGTTGAATTGTGCCGAGGGAAAGCTCGATTGGGAAATCCGAACCGTCAAACCGCAATGCTTGTGTTTCGCTGTAGCGGCCGAGAGCTCCGGGGGATTTGCATTCGCGTTCAATCCTCAACCCGATATCGGGAATGAGCCGGGAAGCCTTAAAATCGATCAATGTCTCCGGTTGGCACCCAAATAACTCCGCGGCGGCAGAGTTTGTGACTTCGACGCGGCCATTCTTGCCGATGACCATTACCGCATCGAAGCTGCTTTCAAAAACAGCCGTCATCACGGCGTCGGATCGGCGAGGCTTGATGGCTTGATGCTTGAACAACCCTGAGCCGCTATCTTGTCTGAGTTCCTGAGCTCTGGATACGTATCGAGAGAGATGGGAGTCGGAGTTTCCCCGCTGGCCCGACCGGGTGTCGTTCATAAGCGCACCAGAAGTTTGTGGTGCAAGCAGGCAAAGGCTGCTTCCCCATTGACGGCGCCCCGAACCGTGAGCGGTATCGTTGTTTTTCGTTTCATCGCGGGTTTGCCAGTTCGAGCACGAGTTGGGCGCGATCGATCAGGTCCGCAGTTCCCTCCGATCGATCTGGGGATTGATCAATGTATTCCCGTATCGATTGAAGAAACGTTAAATACTCCCTTGATAGAGATTGCCGTTCGTTGTTGCCAACAATCAGCGTTAGCGGCGCACGCCGGAGATATCGAACAGGCATAAATTCACTTGCACTTGACAATTAGGTAAAAAAACCTATAGTTACCGAAGCTAAAGCCCTAGCACTTTTTTGCGCAGCCTGCTCATCTTCGGGAAATCATTCAATTGAACGTGCGAGAGTCCAAACCCAGGCGACGGCTTGCCTCCAAAATCGCTGTCGTGATTGTTGGCGCGGCGGCTAGCCTTTCCGGTACCTACTACCTGATTTTGAATAAGAACGATGCGTCATTCGATGAGAACGCAATTTCTCGGGCGATAAACACCACCATCAACATTCAGCCATCGTCGAATTCGGGATCTGCAACCGCTTCGGATGCGGGAGCGGCAGTTGCCGACGGTGCCGAGCCGCGCAATGTTTTTCACTTCAACAATGAATTCAAGCTCGAAGTCATGCGCGCGACGACTCAATCGCCTACGCCGAAACAGCAGTTCCGGGATAAAGTGCTCGGGGTCATCGAGGCACTGGTGAGTGGCCTCGCGGCCGGGAAACTAGGCGAGGGCGAACTGCAGTCTCTCGGGAGATCGCTGGGAACAATCATCGACGATGCGCCCATGTCGCGCTTTCAGCTAACCAGCGGAGAGTTCACACTGCGTCCGGGAAAGGCATACTTTCTTCCGGGCGGCGGGAACAGCTTGGCGGTCATAGGGCCATTTGGAGCCGACCGTCCGGATGCGATTTATGTGAGGCGGAATGGACGCAAGGTTCCCATGAGCATTGGTTCGGTACGCATTTTCAAGATAGACGGCCAAACATGTACTTTGATGTTGCATGACTTGGCACAAAACTACGCGTCGGCCACATTTTCATTCGTGTGCCGCGATCCATAAGGCGGCGACCTGCCTGCGTCTGGGCGAAAACTACGCAAAGACGCGGTAGTCAACGTCCGGAAAAATGCCGTCC
>CAKZLS010000136.1 GCA_937127205.1 uncultured Rhodospirillales bacterium | reverse complement strand
CGCGCGCACGCCGGTACCCTCGCGCTCGACGATCGTTACCTGCTCCTTTTTCGC
This sequence comes from uncultured Rhodospirillales bacterium, assembly GCA_937127205.1. GTDB lineage: Bacteria > Pseudomonadota > Alphaproteobacteria > Rhodospirillales > Defluviicoccaceae > CAKZLS01. Next base: position 2,044 of record CAKZLS010000136.1, on the reverse strand, counting down.
TATCTCGCCCGCGGTGATCACGTTGGACACGTCCACTCCTCGGAAGAAGGAGCGAACATAGTCGTCCGCCGGATTCTTCAGGATTTCCTCCGGTGTATCGACCTGGACCACGCGCCCGCCTTCCATGATCGCGATTCGGTCGCCGATCCGCATGGCCTCGTCGAGGTCGTGCGAAATGAAGATGATCGTGCGTTGGGTCTCCGACTGCAGCTTGAGCAGTTCGTCCTGCATTTCGGCGCGGATCAACGGATCGAGCGCGGAGAATGCTTCGTCCATAAGCATCACCGACGGATCATTGGCAAGCGCCCGGGCCAGCCCGACCCGCTGCTGCATGCCGCCTGACAACTCGTTGGAGTACGAACCGCCCCACGCCGATAGTCCGACCTGATCGAGCGCGGCGCGCGCCCGCTTGTGGCGCTGGGTCCTGTCAACGCCTCCGAGTTCAAGGCCGAACGCCACATTGTCCAGCACCGTCATGTGCGGCATCAGCGCGAAAGACTGAAACACCATGCTGACGCTCTTGCGTCGCAGGTCCAAAATCTCCGCGGTGGACATTCGGGCAATGTCCCGGCCGTCGATCTCGATGCTGCCGTAGGTGGGGTCGATCAGGCGGTTAAGGAGCCGCACCAGGGTCGACTTGCCGGAACCCGACAGGCCCATCACCACAAACACCTCGCCACTGTTGACGGAGAACGCGGCGTCGCAAACGCCGATGGTCTGCCCCGTGCGGTTGAAAACTTCCTCTTTGTTCAAGCCCTCTCGGTACAGACGGAGTGCCGCCTGCGGATTGTCTCCGAAGATTTTGAACAGCTCCTTGACGACCACTTTGTGCTGTGGGTCGACCACACACACCTTCCTTTGGCTACAATCCGACGAACCGCGACATGAAATGCGTCAGCGCACCATCGCTAATCCGTCCGCGAGAGCCCACTGCCACCTCCTGCGTCCCATTGAAACATCGCGAGCTTCCAAGCGCAAGGCACCACGCCCGTCGGAAGAAGATGATTGATACTTTTCCGCCGTTTCTTGTGGCGAACGGCGCCCCAGTGACTCCAGAACCTTAAAACCTCAGCGCCTTGACCCGGACGACGTTGGGGAGCGCGCGGACCTTTTCCAGGACGTTCTCTTCGGGCGTCTCGTCCACCTCGAGCAGCGCGATGGCGTTGCCGCCGGCGACGTCGCGCCCCAAGTGGAAGGTGGCGATGTTGATGCCAGCGTCGCCCAGCACCGTGCCGAGGCCGCCGATGAGGCCGGGGCGGTCGTTGTTGGTGATGAACAGCATGTTGGGACGCAGCTGCGCGTCCATGGGGATGCCCTTGATGTTCACGATGCGCGGCTGATCGCCGTTGAACAGCGTACCCGCCACGGACCGGGTCTGGACCTCGGTTTCCACGGTGAGGCGGATCAGCGTCTGGTAGGCCCGTGCGCGCTCGTTCTTGACCTCGCTGACGTCGATGTCGCGGCTGCGCGCAATGGTCGGCGCGTTGACCATGTTGACCGACTCCATCAACGGCGACAGCAGTCCCTCCAGCAACAGCGCCGTCAACGGCGTTGTGTTGAGGCGCGCGGCGTTGCCCTCGTATTCGATCTTGACGCCCTTCAGCGCGGTTTCGGTGAGTTGTCCGGCGAAGCTGCCGAGCTGCCCCGCCAGCACCATATAGGGACGCAGCTTGGGCATCTCGTCGGCATTCACCGAGGGCATGTTGAGCGCATTGACCACCGAGCCGGTGAGCAGGAAATTGGCCATCTGCTCGGCCACCTGCAGCGCCACCTTTTCCTGCGCTTCGGTGGTGGAGGCGCCCAGGTGCGGCGTGGCGATCACCTGTTCCATGCCGAACAGAACGCTGTCGCGCGCCGGCTCGGTCGGGAACACGTCGAGCGCCGCCCCGGCCACATGGCCGCTTTCGATGGCCGCTTTCAGGTCCTGTGGCATGACCAGCGGACCCCGGGCGCAATTAACGATCCGAACGCCCTTTTTCATCTTGGCCAGACTCTCGGCATTGATCATGCCGCGGGTGGAGTCGGTGGCCGGCGCGTGCAGGCT
>CAKZLS010000135.1 GCA_937127205.1 uncultured Rhodospirillales bacterium | reverse complement strand
GGCTCAGCCGATACCACATGGCCATGGGGGTGGGGATATCGGTGGTCGCCCAGTCCGAATGGCCGACATTGGTGACAACGCTCCCCAGCCTCGAAAAAGTATCGTTCTCGAACTCCACCGATGCCTTGAACCAGTTCTCGGCATCGAGATAGACGATGACCCCGCATTGGTCGTAGGTCCGGCCGTAGCGAAACGACGCCTTCACCGTAAAGGTGAAATTATCGCCGCGCTCGAGCAGCAGCGCAGGGGCGTTGTCATTGCGGAACCCGTAGTAGCTTCGTTGCCAGAAGTCGGTGCCGGGTTCGGTGGTAATGCGCACCTCCCGGTCGGCAACATCGAAAACTTTCGGTTGGTTGAGCCATCGGGCGGCGCCAAAGTCCATTCGCTTTTCTTACTCTTGCGTGGCGTCGGCTTTGATCTTGCGGACATGGGCATGCAACGCCTTGTCGTGCCGCTCATTGTGGCGGGACATCCAGTGGCGGTAATATGCCGACAACGCCGACCAGTCGGCCTGCCCAAACGCATCGTCAAAATTACGCAACATGTCGTCGGCTTCCTTGAGCAGCCGGGAATGGTCCATCTTGTGATTCAGATAGTCGGCGTATGACGTCTGGCGCATGGCCCATTCCTCGTTGCGGAAATGCTCGCGCGCGCAGGCGATCAGTCCGCGAATAGCATCTCGGACATGTGCGCGATCGGCGGACTGATCGAGCGCATCGGTCAGCGCCCGCCACCGGCTCACCATGACTTTGTGATCCCGCTCCACCAGAATGATGGGATTTTGTATGCTCGGCTCCGTCATGCTCTCCTCGTTTTCCGGCCGCAGCAGGCACGGATTGGGACCCCAAAGTCAAATAGCCCACTTGTGGAAAGACTGCAAACCGCGGCAAGAAATTCGGTTAGCGCTACTGCCTAAGCGGCGTCATGCGGCACTGGGATACCGCTGATGGGCCCGAATGGCCGCTGCCGGTGCTCCTCCGCGAACACGTGACTGTGGAGGTTGGCCACCCACTGCTTACCCTCCTGAGTCAGCAAAAGATACTCCACGGCCGGGCCGATGTAGGGCTCGACCGATGACCAGAAGAAGGCGGGATAGCTCTCGGAGAGGTCGGCGGCGCTTGTATAGCCGAGCCTATCGGCGACACCGGTTTCGACGAACTCCCAATAGAGCGCCGTCTGCTTTTGCGGGTGGTTCGGATCGGCGAGTTGACCGATAAGGTCGGCGGCGCGGACCAATCCGGCCTCGGTATCGGTTTCCTGATGATCTCCGGTTTCCGGAACCGGAAAGCGGGTCAGTTCGATGGCTTTGGCGACACGCTCCTCGTCGATGAAAGGAACGGGACCGAACCGATCGCGAACGAAGATCTTGCCTCGGTCCACATGGTACGGCGTGAGGAAAGCGTCCGACGCCCCGCGTGGCGCGGCAATTCGGTTGCCGGCTTCGTCGATAACGAAAGAATTGCCCGTATCGCCGGGACAGATACCCCGGACGTAACCGATGTCATGACAGAGCAGAGCTGTCGTGAAATGCACCCAGTCCTCGGGAGTTTGCCGCACCTTGAAGAACCGTCCGCGGAAGATTTCTTGCCCCACCAGCGTAACAAGCATGGTGTGCTGAACGTTATGATAGAGCGCATCACTGTTAGCGATCTGCTCGATTACGAGGCGCGCGCCCAGATTCACACGCGTTGCAAAGGAGGGATCCTCCGACCCGAACATGTGACGATAGCCGCTTTCGAGACGATCGCCGAGAGCTTCCGCCATAAGCGTTGTAGGGTTAATCATGCTACTCATCCTCAGACGCGGCCCCTCCCTACCGCGCTTTATGTGCCCGTTCCCCCTGCATTGCCTGTTTCCTTCCAATGTAACGCGTGCTGCGAAAAATGCATACTGACCTGTCTTACTCTGTGGGTCCGGCTCTCGCGCCTGTTGCCCGTGTCCCAGGGTCCGAAGACATGTGGCGCGAACGGGAATGGCGCCCGCGCGCATCGGCGTACAGATACTTGTACGAACTCTATATTTTCCGAAAAGTTCCCGATCTCTCAATCTTAATCGAGCGAGAGCGGGTTCAGTGGCTACTACCCACTTTCACAGTTCCGTGCCCCGTGTGACGGCCTTGCGAGGTCATTCGGCCAGGCGCGAGGCGCACCGTG
>CAKZLS010000134.1 GCA_937127205.1 uncultured Rhodospirillales bacterium | reverse complement strand
AGCGAACCGCGCTCCAAAAGCGTCAGTCGATACCCATCACTTTCCAGTTCGCACGCGGCAAATGAATACCGCATTCGGTCTTGGACTTGCCCCGCCAACGGCCGGCGCGGGCATCCTCACCCGGCGCCACCCGATCCGTGCATGGCATGCAGCCGATGGATAAGAAACCGTCCGCTTCCAGCGGATGGCGCGGCAGGTCGTGCTCAGCGAAATGGGCATCCAAAGCGTCCTTATTCCAGCCGGCCAGCGGATTGACCTTGAGTCGGCCATCGTCCGAGGCCTCGATCACTGGCAGGCCTTCGCGGTCGCCGCCTTGAAAGCCCTTGCGTCCGGTAATCCACGCATCGAAGCCCTCAAGCGCGCGCTGCAGCGGTTCCACCTTGCGGATATAACAGCACATGTTCGGGTTGCCGTACCAAAGCACGCCGTCGGGATCTACCTGATCGACCCTGTCCGGCTCCGGCCCCACCGTGCGGACATCGTTCAAGCCCAATCTCTCCACCAACTGATCGCGGTACCGCAGGGTCTCGCCAAACAACTTGCCGGAATTGACAAAGATCACCGGTGTCGCCGGGTCGACTTGCGACACCATGTGCAGCAAGACCGCCGCCTCGGCGCCAAACGACGAAACGAGCGCGATACGTCCGCTGTATTCTCCGTTGATCATGTCCGCCAACAGCTGAACGGTATCCGCATCGCGGTATCGCTCGCTGAGCAACCGCGCGCGAATCTCTGCTTCGGCGACAATGGACTGTTCGTTTTCGGTGGCCGCCGTTGCCGAGCGCATGGTGGTCATTCGGCCGCCCTCCGAAGATGACGCAGCGCCGTCACCGGAGTGCGCCTGTCGGTTGCCGGCTGATACCAAGCCGAAAACTCGGACATGGCCTTCTGCCACGACTCGACGGCTTCATCGGAGGCGATTTCGAAGGCATCGAACCCGCAGCGGTGCATGAACATGAGCTGATCGTACAGCACGTTACCGACGGCCCGAAGCTCACCGGTAAAGCCATACCGTTCGCGCAGCAAGCGCGCTGTGGAATATGCGCGGCCATCGCGAAACGTCGGAAACTCCAACGCCACCAGCGAGATACGATTCAGTCCGGAAGCAATATCCGACGCAGCCTCGTGGCTGGCTAGGCGGATCCCGACGGGGTCAGCCCGGCTGGAAAGGGCGTCACGGTCGGTTTGCCATCGCGCTAACGATACGATGATCGGTCCGCTCGACGGCAGTTCTACGTTGTCGGCGACATTGATCCAAGGATCCTGGACCGCCTGACCGTCCTTAACGAGTGCCATAGAGCTTCTCCTTGAAGGGTTCGAGACCAAGACGCGCATAGGTGTCGAGGAAGCGTTCCCCGTCCTCTCGCGTCTCGACATATGTGTTGACGATTGTTTCCACCGCGTCGACCACGTCATCATAGGAGAACGCAGGACCGACGATCTTGCCGATTGCAGCGTTCTCGGAAGCGTCACCGCCAAGCGTAACCTGATAAAATTCTTCGCCTTTCTTGTCGACGCCGAGGATGCCGATGTGGCCCACGTGATGGTGCCCGCAGGCATTGATGCATCCCGAGATCTTAATCTTAAGGTCGCCGACGTCGTGAACCCGGGCGATGTCATCGAACCGCTCGGTGATCCGCTGAGCAACGGGAATGGACCGGGCGGTCGCCAAGCTGCAATAATCCATCCCCGGACAAGAGATGATATCGGTGACCAGTCCCACGTTGGGGGTGGCGAGGCCCAAGCTTTCCAGGGACTGCCACAAGGCGTAAAGGTCTGCTTGCTTGACATGCGGCAAGACCAGATTCTGCTCGTGGGTGACGCGAATTTCGCCCTGACTGTACTGATCGGAGAGATCGGCGACGGCCTCCATCTGTTCGGCCGTCGCATCGCCCGGCACGCCGCCTTCAGGCTTAAGCGACAGATTGACGATGGCGTGTCCCGGCGTCTTATGGGGAAACAAGTTGACCCTGGCCCACCGCGCGAACGCGGCATCTTCGCGCTTGCGATCTTCGAATTCCGGCGAGTACATGGGAAGCACCTCAAGCAGCGGCGGCGCGAAGTGCGCGCGGATCCGGTGCTCCTCTTCCTCCGGCAAGTCCACCGACGTGCCTTTCATATGCGCCCATTCTTCCTCCACCTTGGCCGAGAACTCTTCAATGCCGATCTCGTGCACGAGGATTTTGATGCGCGCCTTGTACATATTGTCGCGCCGGCCATACATGTTGTAGACGCGCAAAATGGCTTCCAGATAGGAGAGCAGGTGCTCCTTCGGCAGGAACGCGCGAACCGTCTTGGCGATCATCGGCGTGCGCCCCTGACCGCCGCCGGCCATCACCTCGAAGCCGGGTTCGCCGTCATCGTTCAGGAGCATCCTGAGGCCGATGTCATGCACCTTGACGGCGGCGCGATCATTGGGAGAGCCGGTAATCGCAATCTTGAATTTCCGCGGAAGAAACGAGAACTCCGGATGCAATGTCGACCACTGCCGAATGATCTCGCCGTAGATGCGCGGATCTTCGATTTCATCGGCCGCGGCGCCGGCAAACTGGTCGGCGGTCACATTGCGGATACAGTTGCCGCTGGTCTGAAATGCATGCATTTCGACCTCGGCTAGATCCAACAGAATGTCTGGAACGTCCTTCAATTCCGGCCAATTGTACTGGATGTTCTGGCGGGTGGTAAAATGCCCGTAATCCTTATCATAACGTCGGGCGACGTCGGCGAGCCGGCGCATCTGGCGCGAAGACAACGTCCCATAAGGAATGGCCACCCGCAGCATGTAGGCGTGCAACTGCAGATAAAGACCGTTCATCAAACGGAGCGGCTTGAACTCGTCCTCGGAGAGCTCTCCGCTCAGGCGGCGCGCCACCTGATCGCGAAACTGGCTCACGCGTTGATCAACGATGGTTTGATCGAATTCGTCGTAGCGATACATTGTCGATTATCCCTGTGCGGCTTGTTTCCCGAGATCGGTTCGGATGGTCGGGCCGCTCGCCCGGATTTGCTCGCGGTACTGCAGCGCCCGGACCGTCCCGTTCTCAGTCGTTACATCGATGGCGTACGGCGCGACGACGAGCTGGGCGGCGACCGCCTGCTCAGCGGTTTCCATCAACGCATCCGCTTTCTGCTTGTCATC